>JBILTS010000027.1:0-21922 GCA_044371405.1 Bacteroidia bacterium | reverse complement strand
AGTGCGTGCGGCTGAGCACCTTCACGTCGGGCATGTCCTGCTCCAGGTTCCTTATCTGGCTGGGCGTCAGATCATCATCAAACACCACCATATCCACGTTGTGTTCCTTCACCCATAGCACCAGCTCTTGAAGCTTGCCTGTTCCCAAATAGGTTTTGGGGTTGGGATGGGGTAGTTTCTGGGTAAACCGTTTTAGGGTAATGGCACCGGCTGTAGATACCAATTGTTCCAGTTCGTCGAGGTATTCATGTAAACGACCTTCCTGAGCAGGAAAATCTACCCCTACCAGCACGGCATATTCCTGTTTTTTTTCGGTGGAGTGAAGGTTTTCCTTGTTTTTACCCATGATTTGGGGCAAAATTACCCTTTTGGTTTGGCAATGCCGCACGGGAAAGCGAATTTTGAAATCAGGTTGATGCGCATCATCTCTATAGGATTGCTATTCTTTATTTTTCCGCTGTGTGCCCAGCGGGTTTCCATGAATGCACTGCCCGGGGGAAGGTCTGTTTACAGCAACTATAGGGTGGTAGGTGAAAATTCGGGGGGTATATACCTCATGAATTACCGGGATGCGGATATGCGCAGAAATTTCACCATCATTCGCAGTAGCCACAGTCTGGAATACTTGGGTGAAAAACCTGTAGAACTCGGTAGAAAGGCACGGCTTATCAAACTTTTTTCCTACGACAGCGGTATATGCATGGTGTATCTGGAGAAAATAAAACAGCAGACATGGCTTCAGTACCGCCTAATTGCACCTGCACTCGATAAAGAGATAGCCGGCACACTGGGAGTGATAGATGAACTGGAATCTGCCGAAGGGGTGATGGCGGAGTACAGTCTTAACAGACAATGGCTCGGAGTCTGGACAGAAGGAATGTCGGAACACGGGTTGCAAAAACTGGGAATCACCCTTCTGCACCTGCCTACGGGTCGTAAAATTCAACATTTTTTTCTGGTCCCTTTCACTGCAAAACAGACAGATGTAGAAGAAGCCGCATTGGGCAATGAGGGGCAGCATGCCTGCGTAATCTCCTTTGACGATGAATCGGGCAGGCGTGCACCCATCAGGTATTTTGCCTCTGTTGGCAACACAGAAGGCATTAAACCACTCATTCCGATTAATGTAAATTCTTACCACATCAGTGGCGGCGATCTTGTACGGGATGAATTTGCCGGTCGGTTTGTTTTTAGTGGCTTTTGGGATGAAAACAAAGAAGAAAGAAGCGGCGGCGGCATGGTGATGTCGCTGCCTGACAGTATGAAGGCAGGCGATCCTGACCTTGTTACCAAAAACACCTTTCCAACAGCACTGGTGAGCGAACTGATAGGGGCAGCAGCTCAGGAAAAAGGCAGACTTCCGGAAAATTTATACATCCGAAAAATAGTGCCCCGCGATGATGGTGGCACACTTGTAGTTGCAGAGAAATTTTACATCACACAGCATCTGGAAACATTTTACATTAACGGAATACCCCAAACCAGCAGCAAAAACGTTTATCACTATGATGATGTGCTCATCCTTTCACAAAACGCGAATTCCGAAGTAGAGTGGTTTAAAGTTTTGCATAAAAGGCAAAGTGGATTTGCCGGGGCCGGCTTTTATAATGGAATTGCCACCTACGTTTGTAACGATCGCGTAAATCTGCTGTATAATGATAATGCCACACAAAATAATCGCATAATGCATGTGAGCATAGACCAAAAGGGTGCAATTTTGCAGAAAGTGCTTTTTAACAGCGATGAGGTATATACGGGCTTTGTGCCACAGGAAGGCCGACAGGTTGGCTATAACCGCTTTGTAGTGCCCATGACCATGGATAAAAAAACCCTGTTGCTAAAAGTTACCCAGGATTAACCATGCTGCGTTATTTCAGACATATCGGTCCCTCTGCAGTTTTTGCCGTCTTTTTGGGTGCTGCCATACTGCGTATCCCGGCTGTTTTTGTTTATGAGGCAAACCCGGAACCCATGATGGGAGTGGTGTTTGAGTCTTTTTTTAATTCCGTGAGACAATGGCAATGGCTCTCACTGCTGATGGGGTTTTTGGTCATATTCAGTCAGGCCATATTATTTAATCGCCTTTGCAATGAGCACGATGTGCTGTATACCGCCACATTTATGCCTGCATGGCTCTTTGTGCTGGCCAACAGTATTTTCCCGGAGAACCTGCATTTCAATCCCCTCATGGTTTCCAATTATTTTATCATTGGTGCGTTCTCTTTTCTTTTCCGCATGCACCAAAGCGATCAAAGTCCTAAGCTGCTCTTCTATGCGGCAGCGCTGCTCAGTCTGGGCTCATTGTTTGTGACGGAATATCTGGGTGCACCATTGTTGCTTTTGGTGGCTACCATAATTTTCAAAAATGTTGGCCTTCGCGACTTGCTTGCCATCATCACCGGCACTTTGATACCCCTGGGTATGATATGGTCATTTCATTACCTGAACGATCAGCAGTTTGACTTTCCAATACCCAAATACAACCTGAACATCAAACTGGATAAGGCAATACTCCGCTACGTAGCACTCACCTTTTTCTTTTTTCTTGCATTTTCTGGCATGTTGAAATCGGGGTTGCATTATTTTAAAAACAACATCAAAACCCGGCGTATCAACCTGGTGTCCATTGCATTTTTTGTTTTTGCTATTTTCATAGCACTCATTCAATACAATCAGTTGCGTCTATACGTGACCATTGCCAATTGTGGTCTGGCATTGTTTGCCGCCTATTTTTTACTGGGCGATAAAGGCCTGCGGCTGAAGGGTTTACTGCATACCATCCTGCTTGTACTGCTCCTGCTTTCGCTCTATGGCGAATCACTCAAAGACTGGCTGCTGTAGTTTTTATTTTTTTGCTTGTCCGTTGATGCCGATATTCAACGAAATGATATTGCTGTAGAGCCCCGTTCCGGAACCGCCAAATCCGGCCAGGGCATAATCAAGGCGGAGCCGGTCAATTTCCACACCAATGCCTGTGCTGGGTTGCATGGTTAGCCCGTAGCTGCCGTTGGAGCGGGTTTCACGCTGAAACTGCGAAACTCCTGCACGCACCACCAAACGGAATTTCTTGGCGTCTTCCCGAATGCCGGCTTCAATACCCAGCCGTGGGTCTGCACTGATTAATCCTGTTTTCAGTAAGGTGTTTCTTTCTCCATCTGTGGTGATTTCCAGATTGGCCTCACCCAGCACTTCAAACTTATTGCGGTTATAACGATAGAATCCACCGGTATTAAACCTGGGCAGGGCAAGCTCTAAACTATTTTTGGGAATGGTATTTCCCGTTAGACTCAAAATATCTTTCTGATTATTGGTAAAGGTAAAATCCCAGCTGTTGAAGGTGGTGGTGATGTCACGGGCATGAACCCCAAAACCCCATTTACCCTTATAATCGCGAATTTTGAAACCTGCATCCATTCCAAAACCCCAGGCAGTGGCAAATTCTCCCACCTTGCGGTGAATAATCTTAACGTTTCCTCCCCAGCTAACCAGGATATTGGTGGAACGCACCGGCCTTGTTTGCTGCGCATAACTCCCCATGAACGCATAGTCGGCTGCCGAAAAGGTAGTTACACGGTCATAATTAATCTCTCCGTTTCTGATCAGATCCAGGGTATTGAGAATGCCATCCACGCCAAATCGCAGTACAGAGAAGCCAAACACCTTGTTTTTCGCGGACTTGATACCCAAGGTCAGGTAATCAAAATTGGCAATGTTCTGAAAATAAAAGTTGTGCATGAATCCCACCTGAATTTTATCAGTTTGCTCTGCAAGTCCGGCCGGATTCCAGTAGGTGCTATAAACATCCGATGTGCTTGCTGCGCCTGTTTTACCCATGCCAAACTGCCTGGCCCCGGCACCCACGTACATAAACTCATTTACATACTTGCGGCTGCTTTGCCCCATGAGCTGGAACAAACAGGTAAAAAAACCCAAAAAAGCCAGAATTCTCATGACATTTCCTCCATCAACTGAGGCATTTTCACAAAAATAAGACTTTCTGCTTCATCCAGCACTGATTGCACCCCGGCTGATTGTTGCTCTGTCCACTCGGCACTTACCCCGGCATACATGTATATGCGGCTTAAAGAGTAGGCAAAAGCTGGATTGTGCACATACTGCATCAGGTAGCGCAGTTCGCAAAACCGCTGTAAACGCTGCCCGAATACGTCGGCCCCTTCCA
The DNA here is from genome assembly GCA_044371405.1 of Bacteroidia bacterium. Lineage (GTDB taxonomy): Bacteria > Bacteroidota > Bacteroidia > NS11-12g > UBA955 > RGEC01. The sequence continues at coordinate 17,742 of JBILTS010000027.1, read as the reverse complement.
GGTTCAGGGCATCGAAATACGCATTGATGACGTGGGGTTCTGTTTGTCCCAATTCCGAATAAAACCGGGCAATCATGTCAGGTTCCTGTTTAATCAAAACCCTGTCTATCATCAGCTCGGCAATGAGGTGGGCGGCAAACCAGGCCCTTGGCAGCTGATGCTCGGCAAACACGGGCTTGATCAATGCGCCAATATCAGGGGTAACTTCTTTGAAAAATACAGATTGATGAAAGTGCTTGTCCCGTTGCACATGCTTCAGGGTTCCCTGGTGAAGGGCGTCGGTTTCAGGATCCCCCGAACCGCTGTATTTATCGGGTTGATGACGCTTGCCGGGCAAAAAATTTCGCACAAAATCAGGGGTGAGCAAACCCAGGTTGTGGTGCGCCTCCCCGGGCAGATGATCGAAATAATAATGTGCGAAATAATTCAAAATATTTTGCAAAGTTAAACTTGTCGGCTTAAAAACCTTTCGTTGTGCTGTGGTGTTATTTTTGTATATTCAGTAATATGAGATTTCTTCCCCTTTCAGCAATTATACTGATGCTCTGGACCTGCGGATCATGGAAGAATTCCGCCCAAAACCAACCAACTGCCATGCACAAAGAAACCTCCGATAGCCTGCTGCCCGTTCCCAAAACCGAAGAAGAATGGAAACAACGTCTCACCCCTGAAGAATATAGGGTACTGAGACAAAAAGGCACCGAAAGGCCTTTCAGCAGTCCGTTTGAACAGGTATGGGACAGCGGGACTTATGTGTGCAAGGGTTGCGGCAATGAGCTGTTTCGCAGTGAAACCAAATTTGATGCCGGCTGCGGGTGGCCCAGCTTTTATGAGTCAATAGATAAAAGCAAGGTAAAAGAAATTGTGGATTATAGCCATAACATGATTCGCACAGAGGTGGTTTGTGCCCGCTGCGAGGGCCACCTGGGACACGTTTTCAATGATGGTTACGGTCAACCCACCGGCCTGCGATATTGCATCAATGGCGTAAGCTTGGGTTTCCGCAAAAAGTAGAATACTTTTTATTTGGAATTCTCAATAAAATTCCGTATATTCACGTTTTAGGGTCAATCATACCTGAATATAAAAGCACCAAAATTAACCCGCTTTATCATTGTGAATCTGCGCACAATTTGGATACTACTGGGCTTGTTGCTATGCTGCAACAGCTTGCTTTGGGGTCAGTGCAACAAAATTACACAGACCTGTGAAGGCGGTTCTGCCACGGGCATTTTATGCAAACAAAAAATCAAGGCATCCTATGGCGGGTGGATGATTCAGGAGTACAGAAAAGGAAACTGGGTGTATACGAACGATGACGGTAAACAATACAAATCAGGCGCCTACCAAACGGACGGCGATGCCGGTTATCGTCAGGGTGTTTGGACTTGGTACAATGAATACGGAAAACCATTCGTTAACATTGAATTCCAGCGTGACAAGCGGGTTAAAGTTCTGGTTTTGGACAGTGGCAATGCCTACATGGGCAATGATTCCATGGTGGTGAGCCACATCGAAGACACCTATGTAAATGTTCGTTTTACAGAAGGCAAATTTCATCTTGCACTCGATAAAGTGCAGCCCGGCATACCGGTTGATTTAACTAAAAATCGTGCAGACGACCCGGCAGCTAACAGAAATATACCAGGCATTATCGGAATCAACGCCGCCTCTGCCAAAATTGCGGAGGAGGTGTCCAACAAAGAAAATATCATCTGGAAAGATGCAGAAATCATCAACCTTTTCCCTGGTTTGCGAAATATGGTTGGCCAAACGCACCAGGCGGTTACGGAGGAGCAAAATCTAATTGTAAATTCCTCATTTAATCCCACCAAAAAAGAGGAAGGGGTGGGCAGATTATATTTTCACAATGCACTGCTGAAGGGCTGGGGCATTGCCAATGAATCTCCGGATTATTATCGCGAGTTTGGCCTGCAATTTCTGGGTTTCAGGGCTGCCGGCACCAATTATGAAGTAATCAGGGGATCGCTGAAAAAACGATTGCAGGAGGGTAAAACATACTGTTTTCGTTTTGATGTCAGGTTGAAATCCGATAACAATTACGCAGTTAACCATGTCGGGGCTGTTTTTTATGACAAGTTGCTGTCTACCGTGCCTGCCCGCGATGTTCTGGCCCCCGTAGAAACCAAAGTGTGTTCCCCCCATGCTACACCCGTGGCACTCCGCGATTCCTGGATGAGTATTTCAGGCTCATTTGTGGCAAAAGGTGGAGAAACTTACGTCTACATAGGGCAGTTTAGCAGCCGCGACAGTACACGCTTCTGGCCCCTGGATTCCATTTACAATGGAGCTACCAGCGGTGAGGTTTACTACTATTTCCAGAATCCTGTGCTCATTGAAAAACCCGGGGGTACCAATTGCCCATGTAACACCGAAAACTGCTTGCCGGATTCAACCTTTGAGGAAAGGGCAGATACCCGCGAAAGCTTTGTGCTGAGAGACGTGCAGTTTGCCACCGGCAGTGCCCGTTTGTTGCCCGAATCGTTTGCATCGCTGGATAGTCTGGCCGAACAATTGCTGGCCAATACATCATGGAAACTGGAAATTAACGGGCATACAGACAATCAGGGGGATCCTGAAGACAACCTTAAATTATCGGTAAAACGGAGTAAAGCGGTTTTTGATTATCTGGCCAAAAAAGGCGTGCCTGCTGAGGGCATGAAGTACAGCGGCAAGGGCGATTCCGAATCTTTGGAAGACAATGAAACGGAAGAGGGACGGGCCATAAACCGCAGGGTAGAATTTGTGATTAAAAAGTAATTAAATGGTTTTCTCAACCACCCTTAAATGGTTTTCTCAACCACCCCATCCCGCACACGCACCATGCGCTTGGCATAGCGGGCAATATCCTCCTCGTGGGTTACCAGGATAATGGTATTGCCCCTTCCATGAATTTCATCAAACAAAGCCATAATTTCCTTACTGGTGTTGGTATCGAGGTTTCCGGTGGGTTCATCTGCCAGCAATATGCTGGGGTTGTTGATGAGGGATCTGGCTACAGCCACACGCTGTCTTTGTCCACCGCTCAGCTCATTTGGCTTATGGTTCATACGGTCGCTCAAACCCACATCATTCAGGGCTGCTTTGGCGCGTTCTGTGCGCTCCTTTTTGCTTACACCGGCATACACCAGGGGTAGCGCCACATTGTCAATGGCAGTAAGGCGGCTTAGCAGGTTGAACGTCTGAAACACAAAACCGATTTCCTGGTTTCGGATATGGCTAAGTTCGCTGTCTGACATGCTGCTTACTTGTTTGCCGTTCAGGATGTAGGTTCCTGCGGTAGGGGTATCCAGGCAGCCGATGATGTTCATTAACGTACTTTTCCCGGAACCGCTGGGCCCCATGAGTGCAACGTATTCTCCCCGCATGATTTCCAGATTAATATCGCGGAGGGCATACACCACCTGCTCGCCCAGATCATAGCGTTTCTGAATACCACTGAGGGATATGAGGGATTGGTCCGGCATTAGTCTGTTTGTCCGATTACTTTGGGCACACGGAAGAAATCACTGTCTTTTTTTGGTGCATTTTTCAGTGCCTCTTCGTGGGTAATTTCCTGTAAAACTTTATCTTCCCTGAGGTTGTTCACCCTGTCTGTCATGTATATCAGCGGTTCTACCCCATCGGTGTTGACCTCATTGAGTTTTTCACACATGTCCAGGATATTTTCCAAATCCCGGCGCATTTTTTCTGCCGCTTCGCCTTCAAATTTCAGGCGGGAAAGGGCGGCAAGCTCCTGTACTTTTTCGGGTGTTATTTTCATGCGTACACCTTTCTCTTTTTTAGGTTGGTTTCCATCACTTCAAAAACGGTTTGTTCCAGTTTGCCTGCATCTTCACCACTCATTCCCCTTGTATCAATGGCTTCATGGATGCACATACGCATGAGTCCGGGAAAGGCAAGCCATGCATAGATGTCCATTCTTTTGTGATTGTCTGGCAAAGTTACGGGAATTATCACGGCTTCCTGCTCGATGGCAAGGCGGAAAGCCCCGGGTTTAAATTTGTGCAGTTTTGGGGTGTCGGGTGGAATTTTCCCCTCAGGAAAAATAATCATGTGGGCACCCCCGCGCATTTTTTCTGCAGCAAGGTGGAAAGCAGCATGCGAACTGCGCAGATTTTCACGTTTTACGGGCACATCCACCGTATCGAACCACTTTTTAAACAGCGGCACTTTACCCAGTTCCATTTTGGCCATGAAAAAATTAAACCCGGGCAAATATGTTCCGCAGGTCAGAATATCCAGGTAGCTGCAGTGGTTGGCACAATAAATGATCCGGCGGTTTTTAGGAATATCACCTTCGCGGGTAATGATGGGTATCAGGCCTGCCGGCACACAAGTAAGCACACCCCATACTCGCCGCAGCCGATGTGCCAGCGGATAGGTTCTTTTGAATGACAAAAACAGATAAAACATGGGCCACATCGCCAAAAAAAGCGATGAAAACCAAAGTCCGGCCCAGCCCAGCCATATTTTACCGACAATTTTTTTCATGCATTTCTGCCGCCTCGAACAAATACCAGCAATGCAATTACAACCCCGGTGCTAAGGCACATCTGAATCTGCGAAACGCTGATGGAAATGGGATCCAGCTGCTTGCTGATATAAGCTTTGGCCTCTTCAATTTTGGCGGGCTGTTCTTCTTTTTTATACTCTTTTTCAATTCGGGCCGTTTGATGTTTCATGGCCACAGCCACATAGGCCTGTATTTTTCCGGGTTCATTTTTCAGCACATGCTGCAACCCCCCAATGGTGCACATGGCCACCAGCAGCGAAGTAAGCAAACTGCCAAACAGTGCTTTGCCCAGATTAACGGGTGTTTCGGAATCTTTTTTCAGGTGTTTCAAAAATTGCCAAACTGCAAGTGCGGTAAAGACAACATTGCCTAGTAAGGGCAGCACCGCACCAAATGAGGATGTAAGGTACAAATTCCTGTACCAGTAAGTAAGATGCATGGCAGTGGCTGCCGATCCATAAGCGAGGCCGTACAAGGCAATTTTCTTAAACATGACTGCAAAGATGCACAAAATAGAGTGACAGGGCGCCTTTGGGCACCTAATCATTCTTTAAAGGCAGTGAATTATTCGCTGTCTCTCGTTTCTTCCGAATCCCGGGAAAGGTATTCGTCAAAATCATACTCAGGCAGCAGATTGGTCTTCACGTGGCCTATGGTCTCATGGAGGGCATCTCTGAACTTGTGAAAATCCTCTTTATACAAATGGATTTTCGTTTTGATGAAGTTGCCATCATCAAATTTGCTGCGCTTGCTCTCCGTAATAGTGATGTAAAAGTCGTTGTTCCTTGTGGCCTTTACATCAAAAAAATAGGTTCGTTTGCCTGCTCTGATTCGTTTTGAAAAAATTTCTTCTTGTTCGTTGCGGTAGTCTTCTCCCATATATTGAATATCTCCTTATTTTCAAGTACTTAGGACAAATGTATGAGAATGAAATGAAGTTTTCAAAATTATTTTATTTGTGTAAAATAAAATTTTTAATCCTGCACTGATTCAGTGGCTATGGCCCTGCAGATGATATAGTTCAGTGAAACTGCCACCGGCTTTAACAAGTTCAGTGAATGTTCCCTGCTCTGCAATAGCTCCATCTTGCAGCAGAATAATGTGGTCTGCAGCTTGCAGCGATGCCAGCCGATGGCTGATGATGATGGCTGTTTTACCCTCCAGCTTTTGGGTCAGCGATTGAATAATTTCTTTCTCCGTATCAGCATCCACGGCACTTAGGCAATCATCAAAGATATAAAGGTCTGCGTCCTTTATCAGCGCCCTGGCGATGGAAACCCGTTGTTTCTGTCCACCGGAAAGCAATACACCTCTCTCTCCAAGCATGGTTTTCAATCCCAGCGGGAATTGTGCTATATCGCGTCCCAAACCTGCCATCATGGCGGCCTCCGTGATTTTTTCTTCCGATTTTTCACCCTCAGCTACTCCAAAAGCAATGTTCCCAGACAATGTATCGCTGAATAAAAAAACATCCTGAGGCACATAAGCAAGATGACGGTTGAAATCGCTTCGCGAAATTTCCTGAGGCGATACATCATCAAACAATATTTTTCCGGTATCGGGCACAGACTGGCAGGTGAGCAACTGTGCCAGGGTTGTTTTACCACAACCCGTTTTGCCTGTAATGCCCAGAATTTTCCCTTTTGGAATTACAAGGTTGATGCTGCTTAACGCCGGTTTGATGGCCCCCGGATAGGTAAAACTCACATCCTGCCATGTTATCTGATGACGGAATTGGAAAGGCAGCAAGTGTTCCGATTCGGCTTCCACCGGATAATCCAGAAATTCATTGATTCGTTTCTGGCTGGCCGCGGCCTTTTGCACCAGTGCCGTAGTCCAGCCCAAACTGGCCACCGGCCATATCAGCATGTTCAGGTATAGGATAAATTCTGCAATATTCCCGGCACTGAAAGTACCTGCCTCCACGGCCCTGCCACCCAGGTATAAAACCATCAGTGTGCTGATACCCACCAGCAGTATCATCAATGGAAAAAACAGACTGTTTACCAGAGCTAGTCTCATATTCAGCCGCTTGTAGGTTTCTGTTTTGGCGGAAAAATCATCAAGAAAGGCAGCTTCTGAACCAAACGATTTTATAACCCGAATACCGGCAAAAGTTTCCTGAGCTGCAGTGGTCAACACACTCAGCTGATTCTGAATATCGGTGTTTCGGCGATTGATGATTTTACTTACATGATAAATGCTGTAACTCAGAAACGGCAAAGGAATGAGCACCCATAGGGTTAGCTGGGTATTTACCAAAAGCATCTGCGAAATGACCGTGATGAAAGTGAAAATAATATTGGCAAAATACATCACCGCAGGCCCCACATACATGCGCACATTGCTCACATCTTCCCCAATTCTTGCCATCATATCACCTGTAAAATGCGATCTGTAAAACGCCATGCCCAAACGCTGGTAATGGCTGTAAACATCATTTTTAAGGTCATATTCCACCTGCCGGCTCACCACCACAATGCTTTGCCGCATCAAATACATGAAAAGGCCTTTGAGAGCCGCTGCAACGAGCAATAAAACCACGAATCCGGCGGCAGCCGCATACACCCAGCCCAAAAGGGCTTCTCCACCTAGTCCGCCGGCGGTTTGCCGGTGAATTACCGCCTCGTTGAGGCCCTCACGAACGAAAACCGCCACATATACACCCACCAGATTGCTCAACACAATACAGCAAATGCCAAACAGCATTTTTCCGGCATATCGCTTAAAATATATATTGAGGGCAAACAGTTCCTTCATGGCCGAGCCACAAAGGTAATTGAACAAGAGCGCAGGAACAGAATAACCAAAGTTTAATTCTCTGATACCGATTGGGTATGGCTCAGCAGCTACCTATCAGTTTTTGAGCCACTTTTCAGCAGCAACAAATTGTCCGTTGTGGCTGATCAACACCATATAACAGCCGGGAGTAAATGCAACAGTGCTGATTTTTGTACTAGTACCGCCTGCCATGATTTCCTGCTCTGTTATGGTTCTTCCGGTAAGGTCTGTTATACAAACACGCCAGCCCTTATCTGCTGCAGTAGACATGCTCACCATCACTTCAGAAGTACCCGGATTGGGGTGTACACTAATTCCCATAAGATTGGCAGAAATTACTTTTCTGCTGTTGGTGTGATTAAGAGATACGAACGGCCCTGCACCAAGGTTATACCATGTACCCGAAGCAGTGGTTTCCAACCGGATGGCCCTTACGGTGTATGTATTTCTGCCATTATAGTAGTTTGTGCTGTCATTATAAAAAGTATCTTTAATGACATGGTTTTTATTTACGCGGTAATAGGTATTGGCAGCAGTATCATAACGATATACAGCGTATCCGTCTACTTTACCATCTGCCTTGCTCCAGTTTAATTTCACGAAATTACTTTGACTGACAGCCGTAAGTTTTTTTACGGGTGCCAGGTGTCTCATTTTTAAGGTGGGGTCGCCAAGCAAGTTGATGTGGACTTTGTTGTCGCTCATGTTAAATCCACCATTCCAGTATTCTGAAACGTTGTTCATGGTTAATTTAGCCCCATATCCTACGTTCATGCCCAGCGCCATGTGATGTACATACCATTTGGGAATCCCGCCCCAGGCACTTACGAGTGCACTGTTGCATAATGGAGCTCTGAGAATATTGTTCTGCTGATCCCAGTCGCCAAAATAGGAGCCAGCCAGCATGGTGAAGATATTTTGCATGGAATCGGCCACAAAGCTGGATGTGGTGCCAATGCCTCCGCAGGATGTGTTGGAGCCACCACCGCAGCCATAGCTCCAAAGGTAGGCGTTACTTTTTTGGGTTGAAATGTAGTCCCTGTTCTCAAAAATGCTGTCTACCGTGAACATGCATGAAAAATTCTGAAAACCGGTGCTGGATAGGTTTAGTGAGCCAAAGTTGTCATCGATCAGGGCTCTTTCCACCGTGGTAAGCTTGTTGGTGCGCCACAGCATGTTGCGGCGCAGGTATTTGCGAACCAGCAGGGTATCATTATTACTGAAAGCCGGCATGTTGAACAAATCAATACGGCCCACTTCCAACTCTACCGCACCGGGAAATTTAGTGGGATCATACTTACCGTCACCTGGAATGTTGTGGTTACGGGCCGAACCAACTGTATTGTTAACACTTGCATCGGTCCATACTCCATCCATGTCGCCATAATACCCATCAGCCGGCCATGCCCCGGCATGATCCGGATGCCCGTCGGGAGGAAAAACCTGCCCGGTCGCAGCCAGATAATTTCCGCTGTAAGGAACCGGCACCCTGCCTATAATCAGCAAGGTTTTAACGTCACCCTTTCGGCGGTTGTATTCAGCCATGATGCGATTACGAACCGTTTGGGTACTTTCGCCTCTCCCTGCATTGAGTGTAGAAACCATCCACCCCTCCTCCTTGAGTTGTTTCTGCAATGCTGTCAACTCGGGTGCCAGGGTTTTTAAATATGCACTATCCACCAACAAAATGATACCGCCCAGTGCCGGAGATTCGGGAAGTGCATTGCCGGCCCAGATATAACCCAATGCTGAATTATTACCACCACTTGCCTTGGCAATGAGGTACTCATACGCTTGCCCTTTTTTCACGGTATTGTCGGTCCAGGTGCTTGCAGTGCCCGCCACACTTGCTGCAGTGCTCCAAGATCCTGCTCCAAGCGGTCTGCGGGCAATTTCAAAAGTCCCTGCCCAGCTTTCAGCCGGCCATTTTAAGGTGATGGTCCCGTTCACATTTGCTACAGCGTTAATCCGCACTACCTGCCCTTTGCCGGTTTGTGCCTTCACATAGGAATGATAAAAAAACAAGGTGATGAACAGGGGTAATACTTTTTTCATGAATATACTTTCTCACAAATTAAAACATTATTTTCCGCAATTAAAACTGCATGGTTGGGTACATTGTTAGTTCCATAAACAACGCCATGCACAACAGCGGAAAGTTGAAAGCCACTTATGATAACTGGTTTGCGGCCAGGGGGTGGCAACACTTCCCTTTCCAAAAACAATGTGCAGATGCTTTCTGGTCAGGAAAAAGCGGCTTGCTGAATGCCCCCACCGGCAGCGGCAAAACCTACGCGCTTGCATTGCCCGCCATGCTGGAACATCAATCACAGCAACAGCATAAAAAAGGGTTGTATCTGCTTTGGATAACGCCGCTTAAGGCACTAAGCACAGACATACGCAACGCCATTCAAACAGCCGCCAATGAACTCAACACCGGCTGGGATGTTGGACTGCGCAATGGCGATACGGACAACAGCGAAAGGGCCAGACAAAAAAGAAACATGCCACAATGTCTGGTCATTACACCGGAAAGTCTGCACGTATTGCTGGCTTCCAAAGGATACACCGAAATTTTCGGTCGTCTGGGGGCCGTGGTGGTGGATGAGTGGCACGAACTACTTGGAAGCAAGCGAGGTGTGCAGGTAGAACTGGCCCTAAGCCGGCTGCGTGCCATACGGCCCGAACTCAAAGTTTGGGGCATAAGCGCCACCATCGGCAATATGGAAGAGGCCGCCCGGGTTTTGATGCCGCCACCGGCAAAACCGGTTTTTATCCAAAGTCAGACACCGAAAAGACCTGAAGTGCATACCGTTTTCCCGGATACCATTGAAACCCTTCCCTGGGCCGGTCACCTGGGCATTTCCATGCTGGATAAAGTGATTCCCGTCATCGAGAACAGCAACACCTGCCTGATTTTTACCAATACACGCAGCCAGAGCGAAATTTGGTATCAGCGGCTGTTGGAAACACAACCATCTCTGGCGGGACGCATGGCCATACACCACGGAAGTCTTACCCGTGAAGTTCGCGACTGGGTGGAAGAAAACCTGCACAGCGGTTTGCTGAAAGCGGTGGTTTGTACCAGCAGTCTGGATCTGGGCGTAGATTTCAGGCCTGTAGACAATGTAATTCAGATTGGTAGCCCAAAAGGCGTTGCCCGTTTTGTGCAGCGAGCCGGCCGCAGCGGCCACAGGCCCGGCGAAACCAGCCATATATGGTTTGTACCCACCCATAGTCTGGAATTGCTGGAAGCCGCCGCCCTGAAAACTGCGGTGGCCGAAGACAGGGTAGAATCCCGCATTCCGGTCATCAGGGCCATGGATGTGCTGATTCAATATCTCATCACGCTGGCCGTCTCCGAAGGTTTTTATCCGGACCCACTTTTTCAAGAGGTCACCCAAACGCACGCTTTCGAATCCCTCACCCGCGAAGAATGGCAATGGATGCTCTCGTTTATCACTACCGGTGGTTCGGGGTTGCAGCAATACGACGATTTTCACAAGGTCATTGTGGATGAAAACGGCTGCTATAAGGTAATCAGCCGACGCATTGCCATGCAGCACCGACTGTCCATCGGCACCATCGCAGGAGATACCAGTGTGTCTGTTAAAATACTGGGCGGCGCCAGACTGGGAACCATTGAGGAGTATTTTATCAGTAAACTGAAGGAAGGCGATGTGTTTGTTTTTGCCGGTAGGATGCTGGAATTCATGCGCCTGGAGGGCAATACGGCCCTTGTTCGGAAAAGTAAAAAAACAAAAGGCCTGGTTCCCAGCTGGCAGGGCGGCAGAATGAGTCTTACCAGCGAATTAAGTTTTGCCCTTAGGCAAAAAATAGAAACCCACAGCAGTCCTGCCGATGAGGAGGTAAAAGCCCTGAAACCCTTGTTTGAATTGCAACAGCAACGAAGCCATATTCCCGATAATGATGAATTGCTGATTGAATATTTTGAGAGCAATGAAGGTTTTCATCTCTTTGTTTTTCCCTTCGAGGGGCGCATGGTGAATGAAGGCATGGCCATGCTCATGGCTTATCGGCTGGGGCAAATAAAACCCGCCTCATTCAGCATTGCCATGAACGATTATGGATTTGAACTGCTATGTCCGGAGCCCATTCCATGGGAAGAAGCCCTGGAGGAGGATGTTTTTAATACGCAAAACCTGATTTCGGACCTGTATAGCAGCACCAACTATACCGAAATGTGCCGTCGCAGGTTCAGTGATATTGCGCGCATCAGCGGACTTGTTTTTAAAGGAACTGCCGAAAAACCCGTGAAAGGCAGACACCTGCAGGCCAATGCCCGCTTGTTTTTTGAAGTTTTTAAGGAATATGAGCCAGACAACCTGCTGCTGCGTCAGGCCGAGGAAGAAGTGCTGTATAACCAATTGGAAGAACATCGGCTGCGGGCTGCACTGAACCGCATCAATCGCCAAAAAACAGTGGTGCGGTTTCCCCCAAAACCCACACCTTTCTCCTTTCCCATCATGGTTGACCGTTTGCGCGAACAAATGAGCAACGAAACCCTGGAAGCACGCATAGAAAGGATGCTGAAACAAGCTGTTTCCTGATAGTCTGTGTAACAAAATATCAGGGTTTTTATACCCACCCTTTTTGATTATTGATAAAAAAACAGCAATTTGCAAGTCCTCATGAGAAATGCCGCTTTTTTAATCTCACTTTTTTTCGGTAGCACACTATTTGCACAAACCGACACCCTGAAAACCCCTTCAGATACTGCCGCAGAAGAAGATTTCTCCATGTATGACAATCTGGTGCCCGAAGAAACAGCCGCAGCGCCTTGGGCCAGCACCAAAATCTTTGATTTGTCGCCCCAAAAGCTCATCTCCATTGGATATGATGTGCAGGGAGCGTATGATATCAACATGAAAGTAATGCCTTCATTCCTACCAAATTCAAGGGTGAATAATGACACCACCGGATCCTGGACTACCAAAGGCAGCCAGGGTTTACGGCTGGGCTTTAACATTCCGGTTATATCCAAAAATCGCCTCACCTGGACCATAGCGGGAAATTATCTGGCAAATAACTACAGGGGAACCGACTACCCGACTACACTGGTAGTTCGAAACACAGATTACCTGACCGGCGCATTAAACCAGGGTTTAACCAGCGCAGGGCTCGCCACTACGGTATTCGTGCCTTTTGATGCCAAAAGATTCATATTGATGCAGGCCCAGGGCGATATTAACGGGAATTTCGGGCTTTCAGCCATGGGAGATTACTTAAATAAGACAAAAATTTCGGGTGCCATTGTGTATGGCAAACGCCCCCACGATCGCCTGCAATGGGGTCTGGGCCTTTCGCGCACCTACCGTGCCGGTGAGCTGAACTATGTGCCTGTGCTGTTTTACAACTATACATATCCGAATCGCAAGTGGGGCATTGAAGCTTTGTTTCCTGCTCGGGCAGCCATTCGCAGAACCTTCAATTCCAGAAACCTGCTGCTATTTGGCTACGAACTGGAAGGACAAAGTTATTTGCTGCGTTCACCTGATAACCAAGAACTGCGGTCATCCGAACTTCGCCGTGGCGAAGCCCGTCTTCGTTTTACCTACGAAAAATCCCTGTCAGGTTTCATCTGGATGAGTTTGCAGGCCGGATACCGCGTCAATACCGCCTTTAACCTGGATGAAAATGAGTTTTTCCGCGGGCCTTTTGGCAAACAGCCCTACCTTATGGAAAACAAGGCCGGCAATGCCCCCTACATCATGTTCTCCATCAACCTTGTAAGTCCTTAAATTTGAATCATATCATGAAAAAACTACTGTTCCTCTTCACCGCCGCACTGCTTTTCGGTGCTTGCGGCAAGCAAACCAAAGACAACATTACCCTTGACATCACGTTCAAAAGTGACGGTCCATTTTTTGAATCCTCTCCCGAATCGCTGCAACACCAGCTCACAGATGAGCTCGCTTCATTTATGAAACAACATCACGCCACAGAAGCCAATATTGAAGCTGTGAAACTAATTTCTGCTTCTTTCACTACTTCAGATTCAACAGGTTTCGGTGATTTTAGCAGTCTCACCCTCAATATGATGGCAGGTGGCGACAGCAAGGCCAAGGAAATTGCGGTACAAAACCCCCTGGCAAAAGAGGCCAGTTTCAGTGCACAGCCTGCAGGCGAAGCAGACCTCTCAGAGCATTTCAAAAGCAAGGAGAAATTTTTGGTATGCGATTTGACACCCAAAAAAGACAGGGAAACCCCTTTTGAGTTAAAAGCCAAGTTAACATTTGAATTTACATTAAAAGACTAATCATATGAAAAAAATCAGCTTCTTACTGGGCACCGCCGTTGTGTGTATGCTCATGGCTTTCGCACCCGCCAGTGGCGATCGTCTGCTTGGTGTTTGGCAGTCTGGTAGCGGAAAAGCCGGTGTTAAAATTGAAAAAATCGGGACCAAGTATTATGGTAAAATCGTTTGGTTGAAAGAACCCGTGGACCCCAACACCGGAAAACCCAAGGTAGACAAAAACAATCCCGACGAGAAAATGCGTACCGTACCCCTGAAAGGTTACCGGATTTTGAAGGACTTTTCCTACAAGGAAAACGATGAATGGAGCGATGGCACCATCTACGATCCAGAAAATGGCAGTACCTACAAGAGCGTCATCAAAATGAAGGACGATAACACGCTGGATATCCGCGGCTACATTGGCGTTCAGGCACTCGGCAGAACCGACACCTGGAAACGGATGAAATCGGGTAAATAAGGGTCTGTTTTAATACGCCCGCTCTTTGCGGCCTTCCATGTAGTACATGAATGACCGGTTGGCTACCTTGGTGCCTCCGGGTGTGGGATAATTGCCCGTAAAATACCAGTCGCCCTCGTGCTTTGGGGTTGCCCTGTGCAGGTTCTCCACGCTCTGGTAAACTATTTCCAGGTCGGCATTCAAATCTGCAGGACGGACCAATTCTGCCACCTTCAAACTGATTTCGGCATCGCTCATGCCGGCATATAAATCCTGAATGATGTTGCGCTGTTCTTCGGCCGGTTTTTCCATTTCGGCTTTGGCCTTGAGGTATAGCTCATCCAGCAGGTTTTCCCTTCCGCTGTCTTTCAGAATATGCACAGCGGCCTGAAAGGCAGCAAAATCGCCCAGGCGGCTCATATCAATGCCATAGCAGTCGGGGTAACGTATTTGCGGAGAGGATGAAACCAGGATAATCTTTTTCGGTTTCAGGCGGTCAAGAATGCGCAGGATGCTGGTTCTGAGGGTGGTACCCCGAACAATGCTATCGTCCATAATAACCAGGGTATCTGTGCCGGGTTTAATGGTGCCATAGGTTACATCATAGGCCCCGCCAACCATCACTTCACGGTCATTGTCGTTGGTGATAAAGGTGCGCATTTTGGCGTCCTTAATCAAGATTTTTTCTCTCCGTGGTTTCCAGTCCAAAATGCGTTTTAATGCCGCACTATCATTCGCAATACCGGGTTTTGCAATGGCTTCTGCCTGTTTTTCACGGATAATTTCGTGCACGCCGTCTATAAGTCCATAAAACGCCGTAGCCGCAGTATTGGGCACGTAGGAGAAAACTGCATTGTCAAAATCATTCCCGATTCGATCACAGATATTGCGGCTCAGCAATCTTCCCAGCTCGCGGCGTTCGGCATATATATCAGCATCATTGCCCCGGGCGAAATAAATTCTTTCAAAAGAACAGCTGCGTTTTTCAACGGGATCGATGATATTGACCTCCGCATATTCGCCATTTTTCCTCACCATCAGGGCATTGCCCGGCCCAAGCTCTTTGATGTCTTCGAGGGCAGTATTAAATACAGTTTGAATGGCACTGCGCTCTGATGCCGCTACCACCACTTCATCGCTGGCATACCAAAAACTTGGTCTTATACCCGCAGGATCGCGCATCACAAACGCATCACCATGACCCAGCAGGCCAATCATGTTGAAACCGCCATCCACGTTCTTGAACGAACGTTTCAGGATGTTTACCAGGTTCATTTCCGTTTTGATTTTCTCGGTAATCTCTCGGTTATCAAAACCCTGACTTTTGAATATGCTGAACAAACGCTGGTTTTCCTCGTCAATAAAATGTCCGATTTTTTCCAGCATCAAAACATTGTCGCTTTTCTCTTTGGGCTGCTGTCCCAGGTCAATCAGGGTTTGAAAAAGCTCATCTACATTGGTAACGTTATAATTGCCGGCCAGCATTAAGTTTCTTGCCATCCAGTTGTTCTGGCGCAGAAACGGATGGATATTCTCCAGACTGTTTCCTCCATAGGTGCCATAACGCAAATGCCCCAGGAGTAATTCTCCTGCGTAGGCGTAACTCTTTTTTAGGGTATCAACATCGTTTCTTACATCCGCGCTGAGCTGGGCATATTGCAGGGCAACTTCATCAAAAATATCGGTAATGGCAGTTTTGCTGGCACTGCGCTTACGGGCCAGGTACCTTGCTCCGTAATCAGGATCCAGTTTTACCACTCCAATCCCGGCACCATCCTGTCCTCGGTTGAGTTGCTTGGTCATTAAAAACTGCAGCTGCCTGAGGCCGTAGAGGGGTGTTCCGTATTTTTCGCGGTAGTAACTGAGGGGTTTTAGCAACCGAATGAAGGCCACACCGCATTCGTGCTTAATGGGATCGCTCATGCCCTGATTTTGTGTTGCAAAGATAAGGCGAATGCCGTTACACTTAACCAAAACATAAAACGCCCTTTGCCGAAAATGGCAAAGGGCGTTTTGTGCAAGGCCATGCTTATCGCTGAATCATCACATTCATGGCTGTAATGGTTGTTCCGGAATGCACAACCACCTTATAAATTCCTGCCGGCAGTGAGCGAGTATCAATGCTCAGGTTATGCTCGGTGGGTCTGGTTTGCCAAATGGTTCTTCCGTCAGAGCTTATCATGGAAACCCTGTCGGGAATCAAACCGGTTACCTCCAGATTTACCCTGTCCTGTGCTGGGTTTGGATAGATTTTGATGGCTTTGTCCAGGGCGGTTTTATCAACGGCTGTGCTTACTTTCACCGAGAAGGTGGAAGTGGCCACACAGAAATTGGCATCGGTTACCGTAACGGTATAATTACCTGGGGTCAATCCGCTGATGTCCTCGGTGGTGGCGTTATTAGACCACAGAAAGCGGTAGGGTTGTACGCCACCTGTCACGGTTATATCCACTGATCCCGCACCGCCGTTTGCATCGGTCACCACCCCGTTCACCACAATGGGCTGATCGGGTTGATCCAATGTGTAGCTGCGGTTTTCACTACAACCATAATCATCTGTGATGGAAACACTGTAAGTTCCGGCCCGCAGATTAAAAATATCTTCGGTAGATGCACCATTGGACCATTGATACGTGTATGGGGCAATACCGCCTGAAACTGTCAGGTTGATTACTCCATTGTTACCACCGGCACAGCTCACATCTGCCGCAATGGCACTGATGGAGAGGGCAGTGGGTTCAAATATTATCAATTCACCGGATTTAACGCAATTATTGGCATCCTTGATATAATATGCATAGATACCGCCACTCAGACCGGTGAACCTGGCTGAGCTTTGATAGGCCCCGCCAATGCTGTACTGATAGGGTGCCTTTCCGCCGGATGCACTAAAATTCACCTCACCGCTGCGTGCACCATGGCACTGAACATTCAAAACATTCATCAGTACCAATATTCCGGGAGCTTCGTTGATGGTGAAACTGCTGCTACCCATGCAACCACCTGCATCACGCACCATCACAGTGTAATTGCCTGCAATGAGGTTGTTAAACACATTGGATGACTGCCAGTTTGTACCACCATTGATGCTGTATGCCAGGGTGCCGGCTCCGCCGGAAGCCAGAATAACAGCCG
Organism: Bacteroidia bacterium; assembly: GCA_044371405.1. Lineage (GTDB taxonomy): Bacteria > Bacteroidota > Bacteroidia > NS11-12g > UBA955 > RGEC01. The sequence goes on along the minus strand of JBILTS010000027.1, from coordinate 573 downwards.
CTCCGTCGCTTTGGCCGTTGCAGCGCACATGTGTGAGCGCAGTACTGATGTTGATGGGTGAAGGTTCACGAACCAAAACCGTTTGACTTTGACTTATGCACTTATTGGCATCTCTTACCTGAATGTTGTAATTGCCTGCCAACAAGCCGGTAAAGCGATTTGTGGTTTGCCAGCTGGCACCGGTTAAGCTGTATTCAATGGTTCCACTGCCGCCAGAAACGCTATTTACCGTAATGGTGCCGTCGTTGCCCCCATAGCAAGTAACATTGGTGCTGCTGATGCTGCCAAAACTGGGACCGTTTGAATCCTGAATATCACCTGTGGTGGTAACCACGCAGCCAACCGTATCTTTCACCGATATGGAATATGTACCGGAACTCTTACCGCTAAACAGACCTGAACTCTGGAATGTGGTGCCGTCTAAGCTGTAGGAATAGCGTGCACCGGTGCCGCCGCTGGCGGTTATCAGTAAACTGCCGTTGGCATTGCCGCAGGTAGAATTGGTTGATGAGATCACAGGCACAATAACAGGCGGCTGTGTGATGATGGTGGTGCCTGTATGGGTACAATTAT
>JBILTS010000026.1:0-21955 GCA_044371405.1 Bacteroidia bacterium | reverse complement strand
GACACCTTCCGAAACGGTATTTCCGACATGAACTTGGCCTATGACCAGGCGGGAAGTCCCAATTCATCACAGGATGGCGGTATTTTTATCTGGCCCATCCGATACGCGGGAATCAATGATTTCGGCAAGCCCTACCGCGATGGCGATGTGGTGCGGGTTGAAATTCACAGTATCACACCCGAAACCTTCTACTGGCTTAACCTTATACGAAACGAAAATCAGAATGGCGGGTTGTTTGCTACACCACCCAGCAATATCGGAACCAACATGTTTCCGCTCAATCCAGCCAAAAAGCGGGGATTGGCCGGGTTTTTCTGCATGAGTGCCACCAGCCGCGCCGTGATTACGGTCAAATAATTTGGATTTATCGGTTTTTTTGCGTATTTTCGATTAAATACGCTGATGAGTCAAACCCGCAAATACCTGCCCGAATGGGTTGAACAGGGCATCATTACTTCCGACCAGAAGGGACAAATTGAACAATGGCTGGATGAAAGGCAGGGCCGCCTGCCCGGCATGATTTTCTGGATTTCCTTGCTGGCCGGGGTTTTGGTGGCTCTCGGTATCATGCTCATTGTAGGCCACAACTGGGACAATTTCCCGCACACAGTGCGTTTGATCCTGGCTATGATTCCCGCCTTGGCGGCTACGGGCCTTATGCTGTTTTCGGCCCTCAGGCGCTTTGAAAATCTAATTTGGATGGAACTGGGTTCCCTGTTGCAGATGATTGGCCTGGGGGCTTCCATTGCGCTGATTTCGCAGGTTTACCATGTGAATGGTTCCATGGAATCGTATCTGTTTGCATGGCTGCTGGTTTTCACACCCACACAAATACTGCTTTCCGGCCGATTGTCGCTGCTTTTGTACCTGCTGCTCAGCACCTGGTTTGTTTGTGCCGCGGGTTACAATGCTTCGCCTGATGTGCGTCCAATGAACATTGGATGGATGCTGCTGGTAATGTCTTATTCGGTGCGCAATCTATATGATGGAAACCGCTCAGTATCGCTGCTGCGGGCATTCAGCTGGCTATTCCCACCGTGTCTGGCACTTGGATTCGGAACGCTGGCATTTAATAGCGGTCATCCTGAACTGCTGTTTTTGGCCTATGCCGCGCTGATGGGCTGGTTCGTCATGGCAGGTGAAAATATTGCAAATGAAGATAACCGCTATGAAATCAACGGATTTCGGTTTTTTGGCCGATTGGGGCTGATGATTTTGTTTTCATTGTTCAGCTATAAATTTTTCTGGGAGAAGGTAGTTCATGAAGAACTGTTTGGCAGTAATACCGGATTTGTTGCACTGCCCTTATTCTGGATAGGTGTGGTGTTGTTGGCCGGTTTGCCGCTATATCCGCTAATGCGCATCAACCGGTGGAATGGCTTGGTAAAAACGCCTGAAATAATGGCGGTGTTGCTGTTTGGTATCGATTTCTTCTTGCTGGGCAAATTTGCTCCTTTGGCCGGTATGATTGTTACCAACCTCATGATGCTTGGACTTGGTTTGTATTACCTGCAAAAAGGTATTTCTGAACAATCGCTGCTGTGGCTAAATTATGGATTATTCTGGCTCGCAGTGCTGCTCATTTGCCGCTTTAGCGACATGAGTCAGGGTTACCTGGCCAGGGGCTTGTTTTTCATTGGTATTGGCATCCTCTTGTTTGTGGTAAATTTATTCTTCATCCGAAAGCGGAGAAAGGAGCAGGGCTATGTGGGCTAAGCGTTTGTTGTGGGCGTCAGCAATAATTCAAGTGCTGTTTTTGGGTGGCTTGTTGATGGATTATGAAAAAACAAAAAACGAAGGCACCTTATACCGGCTGGAGCTGCAGGCCTATGACCCATATGATATGTTCAGGGGTAATTACATGGCATTGGCTTTTAAGGAAGACCGTGTTAAAATGCCGCCCTTTCAGCCCCGCTGGGATGAAAAATTTTATGTGAAACTGATCAGAGATCCCAAAACCGGTTTTGACCGTCCGCAAATGGTTTCTTTAAAATATACTGGCGGCGATGACTGGGTAGAGGTTCGCAATTCCGGTGGGGAGGTAATAGATGGGGCAGATACCATGCTGTTGTTTGCCTACATGCAGGACCGGTTTTTCATGAGTGAAGACAGGATAAAAAAAGCAGATGAAGCATTGCGCAAGGCGACGGCAGACAGCAGCAGACGTTGCTGGGCAGAAATGAGGGTGAGGAAAGGCACAGCCATTCTAACCGATGTAAAAATTGACGGCAAATCGCTGAAAGACTGACTGTTTTAGTTGACAGTGTATAGTTGACAGTGTATAGTTGACAGTGTATAGTTGACAGTGTATAGTTAAAGTTTAGAGTTAGAAGTTAAGAGTCAGGAGTTTTTATGCCCCTTTGTGCGGCTAAACCAACTTCACTTTTCCCACTGGTCGGTCTTTATCCATGGCTTTTGGTATGGCGAGCCCGACCAGGCTTAACAGTTCAGATTTTCCTCTGTGCAACTCAGGGCCACTCTGAGAAACTCTGTGGTTGTGTATTTCGGGAGCATTTTCTAGCTGGTTATTCCTTACACCGGGCATGAGTAAAGGCGAGACCAAACAGGCGAGTCGCGATTTTGCGGTCATCCGGTCCCCTCTCTGAGAGGGGTAAATGCGCAATACATGTTTCGTGTGCTCACCAGCCGGGGTGTGTATGCGGAGGGTTGTATCTTTTCTATTTTACTTGCTCAATTTCAGCAACAGCATATTCAGACTGCTAATCTGTTCTTTCAGGTCTTCTATGCGTTTTTCATAAACGGCCCGTTCGCTGTCTGCAAGTCCTTGTATGTACATGACTGTGCCGGCATTGCCACCCTGTTGGTTGTAATTTTGTTGTATATACATGTCTTCTTCGCCCGCCAGGGTATTGAATGGTACACCCAATATGGCAGATAACTCCCTGAGGCGGCCCACGGTGATATTGTCCGGGTTTTTCTCCATCCGTGAGTAAGCCTGCTGACTCAAGTTGAGTTTGGATGCCACATACTCCTGTGAAAGATTGCTGCTTTCCCGCACCATTTTTAACTTGTTGCGAACGTCTTTGTAATTACTGCTTTCAGCAGTGGTTTTGTGTTCAAACATTGTGTAAAATTAAGAAATTGTTTACTCGTAAAACAAGTGACATACCCAAAAAAGTAGTATTACTAAAAAAACATGTTAATTACTATGAGAGCAAGTAAAAAATGCTAGTTTAAGTAATAAAAACCCAAAACTTATGATCTTAATCACCTCCTGAAATCATTTTTACATATGAAAAGACGTTTCATTTCCGGCAGTCCGGACTTTGTACTTGGCCTTAGTAATGGGTAGCCCAACCAGGTTTCATGGTTTAGGTTTTCCTCCGCTCAACTCAGAGTAACGCTGTGTCCGCATTTGAAATTAAACCCAGGAGCGTGTGGCAGGATTCTATCCCTACGGGACTATTTTCCACTGGTTGCTCTTTGCGCAGGTAATACAGCAGCGCGAGACCATCCAAGTGAGAACTGACAGTGAAACACGTTTTGAGATTTCCTATGCCGCTCCTACGGAGCTTCATATAAGTTCTGTATGCGTGTTAGCACGATGCCGTCCCTACGGGACTGTATTCCACTGGTCGGTCTTTCTGCACTGTATGGGGCAGGGCGAGACCACCAGACTTAATGCACAGACCCAGGTTTTCCTCCGCGCAACTCCGCGGAACGCTGTGTCCGCATTTAAAACAAACCGCATGGTCTTTCAAGCTAAGGAATAGAGGGTTTCATTAACTATTGGTTTAATCGTTTATTTATTCCGCAGCAACCTCCGCTAAACTCCGCTTAACTCTGCGTAACGCTGTGCCCGCATTTGAAATTAAAACTTGGATGTGTGTGGCAGGAATGCGTGTTTTTTTTTAATTATTCGCTCTTTATTCAGGCAATACAGCAGGGCGAAACCGATTAGGTGAGAAATGACAGAGAAGCATGGATTGAGATTTTCCTATGCCGCTCCTACAGAGCTCCATGTAAGTTTTGTGTGCGTGTTAGTGGGATGCCGTCCCTACGGGACTATTTTCAACTGGTCGCTCTTTGCGCAGGCAATACAGCGGGGCGAAATCGATCAGGCCTAATGTACAGACCCGGGTTTTCCTCAGCGGAACTCTGCTTAACGCTGCGAAACTCTGTGTCCGAATTTGAAATTAAACCTTGGATGTGTGCGACAGGATGATATCCCTACGGGACTGAAAGCGCTCACAAATTACTCCCTATGCCAATTCCTCACGCTTCTTTTTCAAAACCTCCAACTCATCGCGCAACCTGGCTGCTTCCATGTATTCCATTTCTTTGGCGGCTCTTAACATGTCTTTTTCCGTTCTGGCTATGGCCTTATCCAGGGTATTCTTATCCATATACTGCACCACTGGATCGGCCGCCAAACCCATGCGTTCTTCCGGCTCGTAGGGCTGTATAACATCACTTCTCTTGGCATCGGCCACCGAGGTTTGTTTCAAGATTTCTTCCCGGCTTTTTCGCACAGTAGCCGGTACTATGCCATGGGCTTCGTTGTAGGCCATCTGCTTGTCCCTTCTGCGGTTGGTCTCATCGATGGTTTTCTGCATGCTCTTGGTCATCACATCGGCATACATAATTACCTTGCCCCTGTCGTTTCGCGCTGCCCTGCCAATGGTTTGCACCAAGCTCGTTTCACTGCGTAAAAATCCTTCTTTATCCGCATCCAGTATAGCTACCAAACTTACCTCCGGCAAATCCAGACCCTCGCGAAGCAGGTTCACACCCACCAGCACATCAATGCTGCCCAGGCGCAAATTCCGCAAAATCTCTACCCTGTCCAAGGTCTTCACCTCACTGTGTATGTAGGAAACTTTAATGCCCAATCGTTGTAGGTATTTGGTGAGTTCCTCCGCCATGCGCTTGGTGAGGGTGGTTACCAGCACACGGTCACCCATTTTAATGCGCTCATCTATTTCTTCCATCAGATCATCTACCTGATTTCCGCAGGGGCGAATCTCAATTTCCGGATCCAGCAAGCCGGTGGGCCTTATCAGTTGCTCCACCACCACACCTTCGCTTTCCCGAATTTCAAATTCTGATGGTGTCGCACTCACATACACCGTTTGGTTAATGATGCGCTGAAATTCCTCAAACTGCAACGGACGGTTGTCCATGGCGGCAGGCAAGCGGAATCCGTAATCCACCAGGTTGATTTTTCGGGCGCGGTCGCCGGCATACATGGCGCGCAACTGCGGCAGGGTTACGTGGCTTTCATCCACCACCAGCAAAAAGTCTTTCGGAAAATAGTCCAGCAGGCAAAACGGCCTGTCACCCGGATTGCGGCGGTCAAAGTAGCGGCTGTAGTTTTCAATGCCACTGCAGTATCCCAGCTCACGGATCATTTCCAAATCAAAATTAACACGCTCCTCCAGTCGCTTGGCCTCCAGAAAACGCTGCTGTTGTTTGAAAAACTCCAGTTGCAGCATCAAATCATCTTGTATTTGGTAAATGATGCTCTGCAGGCGGTCACGGGGCGAAACGTAAATCTGGGCCGGGTAAATGGCTATATCTTCCAGGTGTTCTATTTTTTGGCCTGTTTGAGGATCAAAGCTGTACAATTCCTCAATTTCATTGCCAAAAAAGGAGATGCGGTAGGCAAAATCATTGTAGGCCAGGTGCACATCCACCGTATCGCCCTTTACGCGGAAGGTACCTCGTTTAAACTCGGCTGCTGTGCGGCTATACAAACTTTCCACCAGACGAAACAAAACAGTATTTCGGGTGATGGACTGTCCTTTGCTAAGCCGGATGATGGTTTTTTCATAATCTGAAGGGTTCCCTGCACCATAAATACAACTCACGCTGGCCACCACAATCACGTCGCGCCTGCCGGAAAGCAGACTGCTCACTGTTTTCAGACGAAGTTTTTCAATTTCATCGTTGATATTCAGGTCTTTTTCTATGTAGGTGTTGCTGGTGGGGATATAGGCCTCGGGCTGGTAGTAGTCGTAATAGCTGACGAAATATTCAACGGCATTCTCAGGGAAAAACTGACTGAATTCCCCATACAGCTGGGCTACCAGGGTTTTGTTGTGGCTGAGTACCAGCACGGGTCGCTGGGTTTGTTCGATTACATTGGCAATGGTAAAGGTTTTTCCGGAACCCGTAACCCCCAGCAGCGTCTGAGCGGAAACACCGTCATTCACGCCCTGCACCAATTGCCTGATGGCCTCCGGCTGATCTCCGGTGGGCTGAAAAGGTGCATGAAGTTTGAATTTGGGCATGTTTGGCAAAGTTAACACCGAGCAAGGCCGATTGTTGATAGCTTTTCATCAATATTTATTAATTCCGCAGTGTAAAAGCCGGCGAAAACCGGACAATTCATGTCCAACACCCAGTTGTGAGGTTATCAGCCTGTTGCTGAAAAAGATGGAGGAAAACGGTGAGATTGTTCAGCACCGTTATCATTTGGAGCTTGTGGGGCCGCTTTATAACCATCATTATTAATGCAATTCGATGCTATTAAGTATGGTTCTTAGGGCCAAAAAACTGTAAGTCAATTGTTTTTTAATAGCTTTGTTGCATGAGACATGTTTCATCCCTGTTCTTATTGGCTTGCCTTTTCCTTACAAAAACAGCCAATGCATCGCACATGATGGGTGCTGATATCGGTTATATCGCATTGGGTAACGGGCAATACAAAATTATAGCAAAAATTTACAGAGATTGCCGAGGTATTTCTTTTTCAGGGCCCTCTTTTCAGGTATTTGGAGGGCTTAATGGCGGAAACACCTGTGGTACCAACAATTTATCTTTAACCCGAACCAGTATTCGCGATATCACTCCTATTTGTGTTACTTCCACCAAGCCATGTTTACCTCAAAATACCGGCTTCACCGGGGAAGGTGTGGAAGAACATATTTATGAAACCACTGTAGATTTTAATAAAGCCCCACTGTTGAACTACGTCAATAAAAGCAGTTGCTGCGAAGTTACTTTTGCGGTAGGACAGTGCTGCAGAAATGCAGCTATTACCACAGGGTCTGCCAATAATGACTTCTGGGCAACCTGTATGATCAACATTTGTAATGTGATGAAGGCAAAATCGCCGGTTGGCAGCTTTTATAAATCCAATTCCACCCCCTTTAGGGGTTATCCACCTATTTTTTATGTTTGCTGCAACAAACCTTTTTACTGGTCAGACATGGGCCTTGATTCCATTGATCGCGACAGCACCGCTCAGGTGCTAGTACCTGGAATTAATACTTTGCCCAATACATCTGTTAACTATTCAACCCCTTTTACATATCAATATCCGCTAACACCGTACTGCATTCCTGCCGGATCGGTTAGCTGCCCAGCCAACCCCAATTTACAGCCACCCCGGGGATTTTATTTTAATAACGGAAATATTGTTTTTACTCCGTCTAAATGTGATGAAGTTCTTGTGCTATCGACGGAAACCCATGAGTATAGAAGTGATAGTGCAACGGGTAAAAAAATAATGATTGGTAAATCCAGAACAGACTATCAGTTTATTGTTAAGAATAATTGCAGTGGCAATGCTCCGCCAAAAATAGATGCCCCTGCATCGGTGGACATGTGCTCAACCAAAGATTCTGTATTTTACATTACCATTCACGACTCAAGTTTGCTTTATGGTCAGACAGGAAAGGATACTATCACTACCAAAATATTGAGTGATATTAGGGGATTAGGCATTCAACTGGTTGAAAATGCGTATTATCGACAGAAATATAAAATAACCATTCCCAGAAGCGGTGTAAACAGTCTCAATGGTAAACGTTATGTGACGGCTTATGCCGAAGACAGAGCATGCCCCGTCAAAGCCATCAGCACCAAGAGCATTGAAATCAACATTGCCCCTAAGGTAACCCCGGTTTATAAAGACAGCTTGCCCATAGGTATCCAATGCCAAACGGCTTACTTAAAAACATACAAATACGTTAAGGAAAATCCGAAAAACCCTTCTTATTTTTCTAAGGCAGTGGTGACGGTATATCCCGTTTTAGGTGGTGCCCCTTTGCTAAAAGACTCTATTTCCGGCAATTCGGTTATTTCCTTTAAGAATGGGGGTAAATATGTAGTGAAACGTATTTTTTACAGTGCTTCGGTATGTAAACCAATCGAAACTTTCGATACCCTCAATATCCCTGACAGGGCTAAACTCAGCATTCAGACACAGCAGGAGAACTGTGCCGTATTAAAATATCTTCTCATCGATTCAAACAACAGAAGTAGAAAGAGCGTAAATGCCTTTTTGCATAGAAAAGTGAATACCTTGGAAAAACTCATCAGACAAGATACCGGGGTGGGAACCTTCACGCATCAGGTGACGTATTCCGAATCTGGAAATTATCGGGTTTCATTTCACATGCAGCTGGCCAATGGTTGTTTGGATACCCAAACAACTTCGCTCATTAAAATCAACAGACCTCACTGGGATGAATATTACACAGGAAAAGCAAAAATTTACATCAAAAACGACTCGCTTTGGCCGGAGAATTTTGCACTGAATAAAAAAGGTATCGTTAAATGGTATTTCAATGATACTTTTCTGACCATTGCCAAATCTGTGAAACCTCACAAAAACGGGGTATTCAGTTATACTTACGAGGATGACACCTGCATTTCTTCCGGCAATTTTAGTCAGCAATTATATTATTGGAATAATAAAAAACAGGGGTTTGTGCGTGATTTTCCAATTACCATCAGTCCCAATCCCGGCAATGGAAATTTCATTGTTAAATTTGATGAAATGCTCTTGCCATCCGCCTGTATCATTAGCATTTACAATACAGTGGGTAGTGAAATCAAATTTGCACGAAAAGATCAAGGTGCTGAAGCCGATATAAGGATGGAAAAATGTGCTATTGGAGTGTATTACCTGAAGGTTACCTCAGGGAATTTCAACTATACCCAGCCATTTATGGTGAATAGTGCAAACTAATCAATCACTTTGCAAGTGCATTTTATCATTGGGTGATTTAATGTTGTTTTTTGGAATTCTCCAATGATATTTCCCCAACTTAACATCCACAAAACATCAAAATTGATCCCTTTGTATTTAATTTGCATTGTTTTTGGGTAAAAACCCGAAATCATACAGATACATGAAGTTAATTATTCCCATGGCCGGCATGGGCAAACGCATGCGGCCGCATACCCTTACCGTTCCCAAGCCCTTGCTGCCCGTAGCGGGAAAGCCAATCGTTCACTGGCTCATAGAAGACATTGCCGCTGTTTGTGATCAGCCCATTGATGAAATTGCTTTTGTAATCGGTGATTTTGGCCCTGAAACAGAAGCCCATTTGCTGCAGATTGCAGAAAGTGTGGGTGCCAAAGGCCGCATTTGTTATCAGAATGAACCGCTGGGCACTGCCCATGCCATTCTGTGTGCCAAAGAAAGTTTACAGGGCGAGGTAATCGTTGCCTTCGCCGATACCCTCTTCAGGGCTCAGTTCCACCTGGATACCAACCCCGACGGTGTAATATGGGTGCACAAGGTTGAAAATCCATCCAGCTTTGGCGTAGTGAAACTCGATACCGAAAATTACATCACCGATTTCGTGGAAAAACCCACCGAATTTGTGTCTGACCTGGCCATTATCGGAATATATTATTTCAAAAGCGGCGAAACCCTGCACAAAGAACTGCAGTATCTTATTGACAACGATATCCGTGAAAAAGGGGAATATCAGCTTACCAATGCCTTGGAAAACATGAAAAACAAAGGCATGCGGTTTAAGCCGGGTACCGTGGAAGAGTGGTGGGACTGCGGCAACAAAGATGCCACTGTGAATACCAACAAACGCTTGCTGGACACACGCAGGGAACTCTTTCATGTTGCCCCGGAAAGGTTTAATGGTGGCACACAAATTATACAACCCTGTTTTATCGGCGAAAATGTGGATCTGAAAGGATGTACCGTGGGCCCCTATGTGAGCATTGGAAACAATACCAAACTGGAAAACTGCGTGGTTTCCAACAGCATTATCCAGAACAACAGCCATATCAGAAATCTTAACTTCACCAACAGCATGATTGGAAACCATGTAACGCTGAATGGTGAAAGCTGTGAGCTGAGCATCGGAGATTACAGCACACAATCATGATACGCCTCGGCAGTTTTCTGCTGCCGTTGCTATGGGTGGCTTGGGGTTGTGGTATCCGTAAACAGCAAACCACTGCTGCGCCACAGTCCATGGATACGGCTGCTTTGCAGGAATTGTATTTCGCGGCCGAGGGACACTACATACAAGGAAACTGGAAGCAATCCGATTCGCTGTTCAGGCGATATGCGCGCAGCACCATGCCTCCGGGTGCGGCCTATCATCGTTTGGCCTGCATTGCCTCCAAAACCGGACAAACCGACGAGGCCCTGGTGTGGAATTCAAGGGCCAGGCAGGCAGACAGCACCGTAGAGGAGTGGTTGTTGTTGGATGCAGATCTGCAAAGGAATAAAGGAAACTATCAGGCAGCAGGTGATATTTATGCTGCGTACACGCTGAAAAATCCCCGTTCCTGGACTTGCTATAACGATGCCGCCCGATGCTATGCCATGGGTGATGAATGGTCAGCCATACTCAAACTATGCAAACGCTGGGAGAAGGAATTTGGTCTGATGGAACCCATTTTGGAATATGAGTCTCAGGCCCTGAACATGTTGAATCAGCCAATAAAAGCGGCTGAATTGTGGGGCGCCCTTCGGAGAAAATACCCCGATCGACCCATTTACCGCTACAAACAAATTAATACTTTGAAAGAGGGAGGAGCAACAGAATCCGCCCAACGACTTCTCGATACACTTATCTCGCAAGACCCGCAGGATGCTGAACTTCAGGCACTCTACTGCAGATTAATAAGCGTTGGCACCGAAACCGCTTTACCGCCATACCTGCTGCAAATTGCGCAAACCAAAGGCCTGTCTTTTCAATCCAAATGGGAATGCCTGGCACCCTTTAGCAGTCCGGTTCATCCTGCCTACGATTCATGCGAGCCGCTGCTTCGTGGCTTGTATAAGGCCCACCCTAAAGAAACGGAGGTTATGAAGGCATTGGGAATGTGGTGCCTGTTTCACGGCAAAGTCGCCGAGGCCGCTCAATGTCTCAAGCAAGCCCTCAATGAAGGCAAGCAAAGTCTTGAATTGTGGCAGCAATACCTCACCGCCATATCATTGGGTTGCGAAACATCCAAAATGATTTTGGAAGCAGATACGCTTCTGGAGTTATATGCCATGTTGCCTGGTAGTTACCGGATGAAAGCCATTGCCTTTTTTGTGAACGGGAAAACAGAAGATGCCCTCAATGCCTGTAACAATGGGGAGCACTTTTCAGATAACAATACTGCATTGTCTGCCCTTAAATTATACATCCAATTGCAAACCGGATTAAACACCAGGAAGCCGGAACAGGTAATGTATTTTGAAGATTCATCCGTGATTACCGATGCCCTGATGCTTCATGTGCAGTGGGCGTTATCCCAAAATAGACATGATGAAGCTTCCAACCTGCTGAGAATATTGTTTGACAATCCAAAAATGCTGAATGAACAAAAATTTAGCGGTTACGAAAAGGGCGATTACTGGTCTTTTTTTCAGTGTGTAATTCTGCAGGCCCGCCTGTCTCTGATAACACAAAAGAATAAAGAGGCAACCATAGCATTACTCAAAATGTATTTGCCAGAAAGTCCTGTGGCATTAGAATTGATGGGAGATTTGTATGGAACTCAGGATGCTGATGCCATCGCTTGTTATGAAAGGGCCTTGCTTTGCACTTCCTATATGCACAAAGACCGGTTGCTGCAGAAAATAAATTCACTTAGAAATCGTTAGTTATACATTGAGAAACCTTTTTTTACTGCTTGCTTTCTTCACCCTGATGGGGGCCTGCAAGACGCGGAAAACCACCGTGACCGAAACGCCTGTTCGCATCAACAACCTAAATACAGACACAACAGTTGTTTTAAAAGGGGATAACATTAACCGAAAAAGCTGGCAGCATTTTTCAGACCGTCTGGCCATCGATTATCTATCAGGAGACGGGCAGGAAATGAGCGGCACCCTGAGTTTGCGTATGCGCAATGACAGTATACTCTGGTTTTCGGTATCGGTGGCATTCGGTATTCAGGTAGCCAAAGGGATCATCACCCGAGATAGTGTGCTCGTATTGGATCTTTACCATAAAGAATATATGCGGCTGGGAATTTCGGATTTATCCAACATGCTCGGCGCCTCCGTCTCACTCAGAGAATTGCAAAACTTGATTCTGTCTAACCCGATTTTCGATACTGTTTTTTATCAAAAAGATGCCCCTACCGGAGGTTGGTTTTCTTCTAATCCGCCTGTAACCAATCTGCTGTTCACCAATAACAATGGAAATATTGACAGTTCTGTGATAGCCGATATCCAAAAAAACAGACAAATCAAAGTCGTTTATGAAGGCGAACAAAAAGCTGGATCTTTCTCTGTTCCACAACAGATGCGGCTTACGGCTTTTGGTGACAAAAATACTGTACGCTTGCAGGCATCGTTCACAAACCCAAGCGACGCCTATATACCTTCGTATCCGTTCAGTATTCCTTCGGGATACACCCCAAAACAATAACCATGTTTCGCCTCCTCTGCATAGGGTTTTTGATATTGATGATGCCCTTTTCTGGCAGTGCACAATCCCGCAGGGAGCTTGAAAAGAAACGCAAAAAAGTACAGGAAGAGATTAGTTATACACGCGGAATTCTTCAAAAAACCAGTGCACAGAAAAGTGCTACGCTTCATAAAATTGGTGCGCTGAACAAAATCATTGAACAGCAGGGCGAAGTCATCAAGGATCTTAAAAGCGAAGTCAATGAGGCGGACCGGGAGATTGACAAACAAAACGAAACCCTGGAGGAACTCAAAACATCCTATGAGTCGGAGCGTCACAAGCTTCGCAAAACCATTCTGAAAGCATACAAAGGCAGAAAATCTGCCAGCAATACCGCATTTATTTTTGCTGCAGCATCATTCCGGCAAGCTGTAAGAAGAATGCAATACCTGAGCCGGCTCTCCGATTACCGTAAACAGCAAATAGGAATACTGGAGGGTAAAGCTGCGGAAGTAAAAAATGGGCTTGAAACCCTACAGGGTATTCGAGAGGAGAAAACAGCCATCCTGCAGACAGAAAAGCAGGAACAGCAGCAGCTGGAAACTGACAGGAAGCAAAAAACAAAACTGGTGCAGTCACTGGCCGGCAAAGAATCCGAACTCAGAAAAAAAATCAAACAGAACGAAAAAGCAGTGGCCAAATTAAATGCTGCGATTTCTGCCATGATTGCACGTGAGATTGCCGCAGCCAGGAAAAGGGCCAGACAGGAAACAGCCAGAGATAATACAAGTGCCAAGGTTGCCTCGGGTAAAAGCACCGGAGGGAAAGCATCGCGCTCCTCAGGCAGCATTCTGCTTACTCCGGAGGCCAGGGTTATCAGCGACAATTTTGCATCGGGGCGGGGCGGTTTGCCCTGGCCGGTTGAACGCGGCTATATTTCGCAGTATTTTGGTGTGCATGCCCATCCGGATCTGGCGGGCATTACCCTGGTGAACAACGGGGTTGATATCACCACGGCGGAAGGCAGCACCGCAAGGGCGGTATTTAAAGGCACCGTTTCTGCCATTCTGGAAATACCCGGTCAGGAAAAGGCCGTATTGCTCAATCATGGTGAATATTACACCGTATACAGCCGCCTTAGCCAGGTTTATGTGAGTCGCGGGCAACAGGTAGATGCAAAGCAGGCCCTGGGTAAAGTGTGGACCGACGACGAATCCAAAACCATCCTTCAGTTTCAGCTCTGGCAGGGGCAATCCAAACTCAATCCCGCCGGATGGCTCACCGCACGTTAGAAAATTACTTATATTTGTATATATGAAAGTGGGCATTGCAGGTGCAGGGGTGATGGGTGCCGGTATAGCACTCAGCAGCATACAGGCGGGTTATCAAACCCTGTTGTTTGACGTGAATGAAGCAGCCCTGGAAAAAGGGAAATCTTATGTCCGCAAAGAGCTGGATAAAGCCATGGAGAAAGGCAAAATCACCGCTGAAAAAGCGGTAGAGTCAATGCAATTGCTCACTACCGTAAATGATGCTGCCGCGTTGCAAGCCGACATTATCATAGAAGCGGTTCTCGAAAACCTTGAAATTAAACAGACGCTGTTTAAACAACTGGAAGCCGTCAACAGCCCCGAATGTGTTTTGGCCACCAATACCAGCTCAATCCCTGTTACCCAGATTGCACGCGGGTTGCAGCATCCCGGTAGGGTAGTGGGCATACATTTTTTTAATCCTGCCCATATCATGAAGCTGGTGGAAATTATATCGGGTGCGGAAACCGACTGTGAAGTAGCCCGTAAATCCTATGAATGGGCCGAGTCACTCGGTAAAAAAGCCGTATACGCGGCAGATGCCCCCGGTTTTATTGTAAACAGGGTTGCCCGCCATTACTACGTAGAAGGATTGAAGATACTGGAGGAACAGGTAGCATCGCTGGAAAGCATAGATCGGCTGTGCGAGGCAACCGGCTTTAAGATGGGACCATTCCGGCTCATGGATCTGATTGGTGTAGATACAAATTATGCAGTTACCAGTTCCATGTATGCACTTTTTGGGCAGGATGCCAAGTTTCGTCCCAGCCGTATACAGAAACAAAAGGTAGATGCTGGTCATCACGGCAGAAAATCCGGTCAGGGATTTTATCGATATGAAGGTTAAATTTTTTCTTTCGGCCCTGTTCCTGGTTTTTATCTGCAACTGCCGCAGAAACAACCCCACCGAAGCCATACCCACCGGGCCGGTCAATGTTACCCTTGATTTGAATTTGCTGGATTATCAGCACCTTTTGGTTCCCGGAAGCTTCGTGTATGCTGAGGGCGGTGCCAAAGGGGTTATTATCATTCACGATTACGACGATGCCTGGTATGCTTTTGAAAGAACGTGTGCCTGGCAGCCGCTTAATGCCTGTTCCAAAATATGGGTCGACACACAATCCATACAGCTGAAATGTGGCGGTTATGCATCCAACAATCGCTTTGAGGCTTGTTGCGATAGCAGATACAGTTTTAACGGGCTGCCCGTAAAAGGCCCTGCGGCTGGTGTGTTGGCTCGGTATAATGTGAGCCGAAACGGAAATTTATTGTACGTGTACAATTGAAATAAGCTCATTTTTAGTGAATGAGTATCAATAGTTAAGACCTGTTTTTATGACTGTTATCTGACAAACAGTTGCAAATTGCACTGATTAAATTTTCTTAAAAAAGTTTTTTTTTATCCGAAAATCCTATATTTGTTGCCTAATATCCCAAAATTAACACAAAATAATCTGAATATGATTCAAAAATACCTGAAAGGATTTTTAAGCACAGCCCTCACCATAGCCGCCATTTCGGGTGTGCAGGCGCAGACTGCAGATGCCCCGATGAGTGTTGAGGCCAATTTTGGCTTGAGAGAGTATATGGGCGATCAGGGATCTTCCCTGTTTTTTGCCAGAAAGCCCGATTATCAGGGTGCCGGTATCAACTTTGGTTATTACCTGAATCCCATGTTTGACGGAGTGGTGAACTTCTCTGCAGGTGATGTTGGATTTAAAAGAATAGTTGACTGGCAAAGGGAGCCCTGGAAGTATCAGTCTTTCCGTGCCAACACCATGGATTTGACCCTGGGAGCTCGCTTCAAACTCAATTCTTTCTTTAACGAAGAATCAAAGCTCATTCCTTATGTATATGCCGGTTTTGGCGGATACTACGCCCACAGCCAGGTTCGCTGGGGTAATCAGAATGAAATACAAAACGCTTTCACCGACATGGGTGCTTCCGTACAGGGTGGCCTGGGCGTTTCATACAATATTAATTCACGCATCGGTGTGCGTTGGTCATGGACGGCCACCTATACCATGAATGATCGCTGGGATGGTGCCAACCAGCCGGGCGATGCAGACCCATCAATGCCTCTGGTAAACAGACTTTGGAAAACCAATGATGTATGGGGTTACAATGCCTTGGGCGTTACCATCGCACTCGGCGAAAGCAGAGGTCCTACCAAGTGTAAGGATAAAGATGAAGATGGTGTTTGCGACAAATACGACCTTTGTAAAAATACACCCCCTCAGTACCGCAAATATGTTGACAGCGTGGGTTGCCCTGCTGACCGTGATCAGGATTCAGTATTTGATGCCGACGACGCCTGTCCGGATGTTAAAGGTATTAAGAAATTTGCCGGTTGCCCCGATACAGATGGTGATGGCATAGAAGACAGCAAAGACAAGTGTCCTAAGGAAGCAGGAAGCCCCGAAGGTGGCG
Source organism: Bacteroidia bacterium (assembly GCA_044371405.1). GTDB lineage: Bacteria > Bacteroidota > Bacteroidia > NS11-12g > UBA955 > RGEC01. The sequence goes on along the minus strand of JBILTS010000026.1, from coordinate 5,640 downwards.
GATGCCCTGACAAAGACGGTGATGGTGTGCTCGATAAAGACGATAAGTGCCCCACTGTAGCCGGTATACTTGCCCTGAATGGTTGCCCCGACCGCGACGGTGACGGTGTAGAAGATGGCTCAGACAAGTGCCCCGACCAGCCCGGAACCATAGCAGGTGAAGGCTGCCCCGATACAGACGGTGACGGCATCTTTGATAACATCGATAAGTGTCCTACCAAACCAGGTATTGCAGCCAACAAAGGTTGTCCTGAAATCAAAGTAGAGGTTAAAAAGGCGATTGAACAGGCCGCTAAGAACATCTTCTTCGAAACCAGCAAAGACATCCTGAAAAAAGAATCTTATGACGATATCGACCGTCTGGTGAAAATACTGAAAGAATACAACGAAGCTTCAGTAACCATCGAAGGTCATACCGACTCTGACGGCGATCCTGCCAAGAACCTGGATCTGTCTCAGCGCCGTGCCGATGCTGTTGTGGTGTACATGCTCAGCAAAGGAATCTCTCCAGAGCGCATGAGAGCTGTAGGATTTGGTGACACCCGTCCTAAGGTTCAAAATAACAGCGTGGTGAACAAAGCAATCAACCGCCGCGTTGAGATCGTTGTAACCTACTAAAAATGAACTATATCATGGAAAGGCTGCCCTCAAGGCGGCCTTTCTTATTTTTGGCTGTATGGAAGATTTAAAATTCTACCTGCGGCTTAATGAAACCGCCATGGAAACCTGTAAATCATGGATTGGGAAGGAACTGCTAAGCATCACGGCCTCTCAAATGCAGAAAGACATCGCATCGGCTGAGATGTACATCGCTTCAGACCTTGGTTTAGTCCTTCATCCTGAAAATAAGCCCGTGCGATTATGGCAGGAAGAAATTGAAATGGCAGGAGTTCCCGTCAGTTTTGCCCTGCGCATTGATCATGAACCACCCTTGCACCGGCCGGTTGTTTTTCAGCTTAATAATTTTACCATTCGGACCATTGAAATTTGGGCTGAAAAAACCCGCGACAGCAGCGGACTGCGCGATACCACACAGTTAACCGAAAATACCCTGGTGTTTATTGCACAGTCCGGCGACAGATGGCTGCTGCTGCCCGACCACCCAGGCCCCGGCTTTGTAGTGGCCTGGGGCGAAAAAGAGATAAACCGTTTTCTGCACTCGGGATGGTATGTGCTGAAGCATATACTGGATTAATTACCTTTGTTCCATAGTGCCGGCTCTGCTTCGTCTACTTTTGCTCCCTTTCGGTTATGGCTATGCCGCTGCTGCATGGTTACGAAGGCGTTATTTTGTCTTCGCCGGTAAACGTAAAAAAAGTCCGGTTTATAGCATTGCAATCGGAAATCTGGCCGTAGGAGGCAGTGGAAAAACACCCATGGCCATGTTTCTATCAGCGCATTCAGCCAATCGCACAGCGATGCTTTCCAGGGGTTATAAACGCAAAACAAGGGGCTTCAGGATGGTAGATGTGACAGATACTGCTGATCGTTGCGGTGATGAACCGCTGGAAATGAAAATTGCCAACCCCCAATTGCCGGTATTTGTTTGCGAAAACCGCTTAGAGGGTATCGCCGGAATACGCCAACATATTCCAGAAGTTGAAACCATTATTCTGGATGACGCCTTTCAGCACCTGCCACTGCTTGCCAATAAATATGTATTGCTCACCGATTACCAAAAGCCGTTTTATGATGATTTACCCATGCCGGCCGGCCGGTTGCGCGAATTTGCCTGCACGGCCTCAGCAGCTGATGTGATTGTGGTAACCAAATGTCCGCCCGACCTTGACGAAACCACTGCAGCGATTGTACGGCAAAAGCTCAATAAATATGGCAAACCGGTTTTCTTCTGCCACTATGAAAATGCCGATCCTTTAAATGCAATGGGGGCAGCGTGGAACCCCGGGAAACAGGTGATTGTTGTTTCGGGTTTGGCGGATAATCATGCATTTTTGGATTGGTCAAAACAACAGTATTCGGTGATAAGGCACTTCGCCTATCCCGATCATTATGCTTTCACCCATAATGAATACAGCCGTTGGGCTGAAGCGGCAATGAAACACGAAGATGCCGTATTCCTCACTACCAGAAAGGATTTTGCCCGAATGAATGATCTGCCCGATAATCTCAAAAAGCGATTTTTTATGACATTTACAACACCAAAATTTCTTTTTAAGCAGGAAGATGCGTTTATTCGCATATTGTTTAATCATTATTAATTGTTGAGTTATGTATCGTTTGTTTAGTATTGTTAAGATTCTCCTTATCACGTCCATTTTTTTTCTTCATGCCTGCTCCACTGATGAGAATGTGGTTTTGAACACATTTGAAAAAACCGATGCCGGTGGCTGGCAATGGAAACAAGGCAAGCAGTTCACTTTTACCGTCGAAGACACCACCTACTATTATGCTTTGAGTTGCGGACTGCGCATCAACTCCGGCTACAGCTATTCGAATATCTGGTTGTTGTATAAACTAAACGGACCCGGCATTTCACATAAGAATCAGTTTGAGGTGGTGCTTTCAGACAACACAGGAAAATGGCTGGGAAAAGGACAGGGCAACCTGATTAGCTATGAAAAACCCTTCGACGGCCGGCTAAAACTTAAACCGGGTAAGTATACGGTAGAAATCGCTCAGAATATGCGCGATGAAAAGCTTGCCGGGGTGAGTGATGTGGGGCTGAAGGTTGTTAAGGCCGGTAAAATTTATTGAGCCATGCTGGTTAAACTTTTTGCAAGCGCCGTTCACGGTGTGGATGCTACCCCTATTACCGTTGAGGTGAATGCCACCACAAGTGCCGAATTTAAAACCTTTGTGATAGGCCTTCCGGATAACGCAGTAAAGGAAAGTCTTTTCAGGACCGATGCAGCCATTAAAAACAGTGGTTTTGAGCCCATTCGGCAGCGGGTGGTGGTGAACATGGCACCGGCTGATTTGCGCAAGGAAGGCAGCGCCTATGATTTGCCCATCGCCATTGGCATGATGGCTGCTACGTATCAGCTTAACGATCAATCGCTGTCTGATTATATTCTTATGGGCGAACTGGGGCTCGACGGAGGCATTCTGCCCATCAGGGGTGCCCTGCCCATTGCCATACAGGCCATGAAAGACGGTTTCAAGGGGCTGATACTTCCGGAGCAAAATGCCCGGGAGGCCGCCATTGTCAAGGATTTGGAAGTATATGGCGTTAAAAACCTAAAAGAGGTTGCCGATTTTCTTTCGGGGAAAACGCAGCTGCAGCGCGCTTTTGCCGATCCACGCGGTGAATTTGAAGAGGCCCAGCAATATTACGATGTCGACTTCTGCGATGTGCAGGGGCAGGAAAACATCAAACGGGCCATGGAAATTGCCGCTGCCGGCGGACACAATATCATCCTCATCGGGCCTCCGGGTGCTGGAAAAACCATGTTGGCCAAGCGATTGCCGACCATCATGCCTCCGCTGAACCTGCACGAGGCACTGGAAACCACCAAAATACATTCGGTGGCAGGCAAGCTGGGCAGCAGCGGAGGTCTGGTGGCGCACCGGCCATTCCGCAGTCCGCACCACACCATTAGCGATGTGGCCCTCGTGGGTGGAGGCAATCACCCCCAGCCCGGCGAAATTAGCTTGGCACACAATGGTGTGTTGTTTTTGGATGAGCTCCCCGAATTTAAACGTACTGTGCTGGAGGTGATGCGACAGCCACTGGAAGAGCGGAGGGTAACCATTTCCCGCGCCCGCTGGACCGTGGATTATCCCGCCAGCTTTATGCTGGTGGCCAGCATGAACCCATGCCCGTGTGGCTACTATAACCACCCTGATAAAGACTGCGTGTGTGGTCCCGGTGTGGTGGACCGCTACCTCAGCCGTATCTCGGGTCCGCTGCTTGACCGCATCGATATTCATATTGAGGTAACACCGGTGGGATTTGATGAACTCACCGCCCGCAACCGCAATTCTGAAAAGAGTGCAGACATCAGAGCGCGGGTTCAGCAGGCCAGGGATGTGCAGCAACAGCGCTACAGCCAGTGGAATGGGGTGTATTGCAATGCTCAGCTGCCCGGCAATAAGGTGCAGGAGGTGTGCGGCATCGATGCGGCGGGTCAATTGCTGCTTAAATCTGCCATGCAAAAGCTGAACCTCAGTGCACGGGCCTATGACCGAATCCTGAAGGTGAGCCGCACCATTGCGGATCTGGCCGGCTCCGAAGCCATCAAAATTGAACACCTGGCAGAGGCCATTCATTACCGCAGTCTGGACAGGGAAAACTGGGGCGGTTAGTTTCAGTTACCTTGGTATTTTAAATTGATAAGTTAATAATTGCCTTGTTATTTTAAAATTGATATTTAGTATTGCAATCTATCAACTGAAGAAATGGGCTGTAAAACCCAGGTGAAAGCCCCGGACTATCAATGTTAGAAGGCAAAGGTGTATTTAGGGATTGAATCACCCTGCAATTCCTTCCCATCTATGGTGCCGAAAGTTTAGCCGGGTAATAACCTATACATCACACGCCACCCAGATGTAGGGTGCTGTGGTCTTGCCTTTCAGCCCGAACACTTTAGCCAATACCTTACCGGCTATCCAGGAAGCTTTGAAGAAGATTTTCACCCATGCAGGTTGCTTGGCGTAATTCTCCAGCCAAATGCTGAAATTGCCCCAGTAACCGCCCTGCACCTGCTTGCCTCCGAGTGCCGACAGCGTGCGCTGCAGCAATGCAGGATCCATGCAGGGGATAAAGTGCTTGTCGTAGTTTTCCTTGTCGAAACTGCGCTGAAACCACCCATTTACACCGGTGAAATTGGGAAGTATCAAAAACAGCCGTCCTCCGGGTTTCACATACTTCAGGTGGGCTTTCAAAATGGCCTGTGTATCCTCAAAATGCTCTATCAGCCCAATGGAAAACACAAAATCAAAGGTTTTGTGTGCGGGTTCATCTGTCAGAATATCTGCCTCCTTCCACTCCAGCGCGTCGGGGGCCAGGTGATTGGCTTTCAGAAAACGGTGCAGGAGTGATTCATCAATGAAATAATCCACCAGTGAGCAGGGAAGGCCCAGATCACGCTGCACATGGATGGAGAATGTGCCGGGAAAACCACCCAGCTCGCAGGCATGCTGATATCCATTGCCGTCAATTACCTTGCGAAAAAGTGCCGTGAACACATAGTTGGTTCTTACGGGCTCTTCAAACTCTTCTATTTTACTGTGCCAGTAATCCGACCAGAATTTGCGGGTGGTTAATTCCATGGGGTGATGATGGTTTGAAAAAAGCGGCGCCGTTCGGCGCCGCTTTCAGTGATTATTTTACGATGGTCATTTCATTCAGCAGGTGACCTGCACCGCCGAGTTTATCCATGATAAACAGGGTGAAACGGATATCCACGCTGATGGTTCTCTGCACAGCCGGCATAAAGCCGAAGTCGCTGGCAATGGCTTCCCAGTTGCCGTCGAAGGCGGTACCGATGAGTTCTCCGTTGCCATTGATAACAGGACTTCCGCTGTTACCACCGGTAATATCGTTATCGGTGAGGAAACAGGTGTGCAGTTCGCCGTCTATATCGGCATACTGACCGTAATCCTTGTTGCGGATCATGTTCAGCAGGGTACCGGGTGCGTCAAATTCAAAATCGCCGGCCTTGTATTTTTCCAGGTATCC
>JBILTS010000025.1:0-22084 GCA_044371405.1 Bacteroidia bacterium | reverse complement strand
TGGTGAATGATCTCAACCCTGATGTTACTTTGTATATTTCCGACAATCGCTCACAAATGATACACAATGCCCTATTGCGATTTTCGGCTGAAGGAAAAAAAATTCCGTTTTCCTGCACCGCTGATTTATCAAGGTCCATTAAATCATTAAACTTCGATGATAAAATCAGGATATCAAAACCAGTTTTCGATACCATCATTTGCGATGTACCTTGCAGTGGCAGCGGCACCTGGCGTCGCAGCCCGGAAATGTTGTGTACATTCTCGGTCAATGAATTGGAGACGTATGCTAAAAAACAGCGAAGTATTGTTGGCAATGCCCTACCCTTTTTAAAGCCGGGTGGTAAGCTGATTTATCTAACCTGTTCTATTTTTGAGGTGGAAAATGAATCCAACAGCGGTTGTTTTCAGCGTGAACTTGGCATGAAGCTAATTTCCGAAGATTATTGCGGCGGTTACAATAAAGATGCCGATTTTATTTATCGGGCCGTTTTTGAAAAATAAATCAGGCGGGATCGTATGCCCATTTGATGTAGATACTTCCCCAGGTAAATCCACCACCAAATGTACTTAAAATGAGATTGTCACCTTTTTTGAATTTCTTTTCGAAATCAAACATCAACAACGGCAGGGTTCCTGCGGTGGTATTCCCATAACGTTCAATATTAACCAGCACTTTCTCTTTATCCAATCCCATACGCTCGGCAGTGGCATCAATGATGCGTAGATTTGCCTGGTGGGCTATCAGCCAGTTGACAGATTCAGCATTTAAGCCATTTCTGTCCATAATATCGTAACTCACATCCGCCATATTGGTGACAGCAAATTTGAATACCGTTTTACCTTCCTGATATACGTAATGCTGTCTGTTGGATATAGTCTCTAATGTTGGCGGATTCAAAGATCCACCCGCAGGCTGATAAAGAAATTCTCTGCCACTGCCATCCATTTTAAGAATTGAATCAAGCACACCGTAACCGTCAGTATTGGGTTCAAGCAGTGCACATCCACCACCATCACCAAAAATGATGCAGGTATTTCTATCTGTGTAATCAATAATTGAACTCATCTTATCGAATCCACATACAAGCACTTTTTTGTAACCACTCTGAATGAAACGGCTGCCAGTTTCCAGGGCGTAGAGAAAACCGGAACAAGCTGCTGCAATATCAAAACCCCAGGCATTTTTTGCTCCAATTTTATCGGCAATAATATTGGCACATGCAGGAAATATATAGTCACCGGTTATGGTTCCTACCAAAATTACATCAATCTCTTCGGGTGATATTCCCTTTTTTTCCAGCATGGGTAAAATGGCACGTACTGCCATGTCGCTGGTGGCTTTTCCCGGTTCACGCAGGATGTGACGCTCTTTAATACCCGTTCTGGTGGTAATCCATTCATCTGAGGTTTCCACCAGTTGCTCAAGATCTTTGTTGGTAAGAACCGTTTCGGGAACATACCCGCCTACGGCGGTAATGGCTGCTGTTATTTTTTGCATCAGGCAGTAGCTTGAGGGTTGATATGGGCGGCTACGGCATCTTTGATTTTTTGTATCATTCCGCTGCTCACCTCTTCAGCTGCAAGTTCAATCATTTTTACGAAAGTATCTGCTTTGGATATTCCATGTCCAACTATAACCGGTGCATTCACACCCAAGATGGAACTTCCTCCGTAATGTTTAAAATTAAATTTATCCAAGTATTCATCCTGTACACCGCGTTTGGCAAGGCGGTAATACATCCCTTCGCAAACTTTGATAATTACATTTCCGGTGAAACCATCACAAACGATAACATCGCAGTTGTCACCAAAAATATCCCTTCCCTCCACATTGCCAACAAAATTAATTCCACCGGTTGCTTTGAGCAAAGAATGGGTTGCACGGGTAAAAATGCTACCTTTCTCTTCTTCTTCGCCGATATTGAGCAAGCCTACTTTTGGGCTGTCTACCTTGTTTACAGCACCATAGAAAACGGAACCCAGGATGGCAAATTGCTGTAGGTGTTCTGGCTTGCAATCTGCATTGGCCCCAACATCCAGCAATAAGCCGGGGTGGTTATTCAAACGGGGAACGACTGTGGTTAGGCAAGGTCGGTCTATGCCAGGTATTGCTTTTACGGTCATCAAAGATCCCACCAGCATGGCACCGGTATTTCCAGCACTTAGAAAAGCATCAATCTTTCCTTCTGCCAAATAACCAAAACCTACAGCTATGCTAGAGTCCTGTTTTGTTGAGAAAGCCCTTACAGGATGCTCTCCCATTTCAATTTGGGAGTTACAGTGAACGATTTCAAAAGATAATACATCAAGATTTTCTTGAATGCATACTTGTTCAATGGTGCTTTTGTCACCAAATAGCACCACTTGGTAATCGGAGTGAATACGGGCTGCTTCTACAGCGCCTTTTATGGCTTCAAGGGGGGCATAATCGCCGCCCATCGCATCCACACCAATTCTCATCATTATGATTCGTTACGGCCTTTCATGACCTTTTGGCCACGATACATGCCGGTTTCCAAATTTACACGATGATAAAGAGATACGTCGCCGGTTACAGGATCGGCAATCATAGGGCGCACTTCAAGTTTGTCATGTGTGCGGCGTTTGTCCCTACGTGTCTTGGAAATTTTTCGCTTAGGATGTGCCATTTTATTTTTTTATTTCTTTTTTAACAATTCTTTTAGTTTGTCCCATCTTGGATCGGCTTGTTCCTCTCCATCACCAGACAAATCGTTCAGCTTTGCAAGCATTTGGTAATTACATGGCTTTACTTCCATTTCATCGCAGTTGCGAATCATGGGCAATGACAAAAGGGTTGTCTCGTAACAGTCCTGCCCGAGGTTGATTTTAAAATCCTGCTGCGTTAGTATCACCCAGTCATCATGTATCCGTTGTTCATCATCGCTTATCTCAGGAAGCATCTTATACAACACGTGATGACTGGTCTCTATATTCATAGACAGTGGCACCAAACAGCGATCACAACTTACTTCAACCCTACCCTTCAGTTGTAAACTTAAATTCATCAGGTTGACGGATTTTTCCAAAATAGCTTTTACTGCTATATCGGAATCAAACACATCCTCGTTACCAAATACCTCAAAGAACTTTCTTTCAAGCCTGTAGTTGAACTCATGAAGTCCGTCTTTCAACTTAACGAACTCAATGTCAAATTCCTCCAGACCTAAAATAACGTCTTTCAAAACGAACGGCAAAAATAAGGTTTTTCTATAAAAATATCAACCCATTTGTTAATTACAGTCAACTAAATAAAAAAGTCCCGGCTGTTATTGGGCCGGGACTTTCAGAATAACAAAAAATTGCTTTAGAATTCCCAAAGATCGTGTTCAAAAATGAACAGATCATTTTTAATATTTTCTGCTTCGAGAAGCATAGCAACGGGATCCTGTTGATATTCGGTTCTCATGCTTAGGTACCTATCATCCCAGTCAGTTGTTTTAACAATGTAGCTATCAAATAGACGATAGTGGTTAAACAAATCATCCCAGCTAATGCGCATCACATCATTGTAGCGGTTAAAAACTTCAGACTTGGCCAGGGTTGGTCTTAGGTCATCCATTTTAATCCAGAACAAGGGCAATTCATAGGTTTGGCCATTCGGGAACTTTTCTTCATACATGGGGGCAATAGCTATGATTCTTGGACGGAGTTCGCTGTGTTTGTAATCAAACAACCAGTCTTCCATGATTTCGAATCTCACTATTTTTTCCCATTTGAAGATATCGTAGTAGGCAGTATCCACCAGATCTTCGTTATCCTCGGGGTTGCGCCAGTTTTGAATTTGAGTTACAACCAATTTAGAACCTTCTTTGTAACATTCTTCCGGGGTCTTAATCCTGTTTAGAGAATCAGTGTGGTATGCACGAACAAGGCCTTTGGTAGCTGCTTCATAGATAACCTGGGTTACCGGGTTTTTGGGCCATGTGAAAGACCTGTTCATTTTCTGACGACAGTCTATTCTTCTCCAAATTCTGCGACGGAATTTAAGATCCGCTTCACGCAGGAAAGGATAGGGAACTACAACAGCATCATCGATACCCGGGCGGCCATCATTGGTTGTGAAAGGACTTTCGCGATGAAAAGCGGGTGGATCATCATAGTGAGTGCCAATAGTAGGAACTGCCAAGGTGGGAGTTGACGAAGCACCGGATGCTGCACCGGCTCCTGCTGCGGTACCACTTCCTGTACTGCCTGAACTTCCGGTTCCGGTAGAACCAGATGAAGACCTGCCGGAGGATGCGCCGCCTGAGCCGCCTGCATCTCCCCAACCCCAATCCTGGCTGTAGCCGTTCAGGGCCATCAGGCAGGTTGCAACGATTAACATTCCCTTTTTCATAACCAATTTATTAACTTTTTATTATTGAAGCATTCCGCTTACGTTTTCCAAAAATACAGGACCTGATGGGCCTACTGCACGAATATCTGAGAACATTACGAACTCACCAGCACGCATACCACCCAGAATACCTTTTATTCCCTGCAGAGAGGCACCGGTAATTGACGCTTTCTTGGGGCCTGTTCTTCCAATTCCAGTGAACGTATAACCTTGTACCGAATATTTCACACCATCGTATACAAAGTTCTCTAGGATGGCCACTGCAGATGACTGAGCCATGAGGGCTGACAACTGAATTGGCTTATCAAATGAGATGGCACCAGCACGGAATACAGGGCGCGGAACATTACGAATCTTAAATTTCTTAGATCCCATGGGCACTACGCGACCGTCGCCCATTTTGGCACTCACACTGACGATAGACTCATTGCCCTGACGAGCGGGAAATAATACTTTGTAACGACCACCTCCAATATTTTGCAAATTACCGGCACTGGCAGATACTGCAACATTTCTGGAATCTACGCCGGCAACAGCTACTGAAATGGGGTTATCAAGACCCACATAGAAAACATTCAGTTCATCAGCAGAAATGGCTGCCATAGGCGGGAATACGCTGTATTTAGCTTCTGCAGTGAGGTTTTCAATTTTACCTCCTGGGCCTGGTACCGCAATGTTAACCTTGTAGTTAAATTCACCGGGTGAACCTCCAGTTACTTTGTATTTGCCGATACCGTCTTTTATTTCTACCGCAGAACCACCTACAGTGATGTTCATTTGGGCCTTACTATTGTAGGCAGCAAGCATGATATCTGCTTCGTAGGTTTGGTTTTGCATGATGGCGCTGCTGGGTGCAGAAATTACGGCTGCCAATTTATCAAATTTGAAGTCAGAAGCGTTTACAGCTTTAGCAAGAATGGCGGTAACTTCAGATTCCAATGATCTGGCATCGTTAATATATTTACTTAACAATGCGAACACACCGGCGAGGGGTGAATGTTCGAGATACATAGAAACCCATTTCTGCTCCTTACCATCTGAATTTTTACCATCCTGAGCAATGAGCGCAGTTTTGGCCTTTAAGCTGTTTTTGGCTTCCTCGAGCAATTTTTTGGTTTCGCCCTTATCATCTTTACCGCCAAGGTTGGGATTTTTAATGGCTTTGTCAAGCAAAGCAAGAAGATCTTCTCTTGTTTTGTTGATTTCATCAAAAACTGCATCTCCACGCATCTTACCTGAAGGAGCATACACCCATGCTTTTCCATCCGGCTTGCTTGGCTTTTTTTCAAGTAGAAAATAATTGGCGTGAACTTCCATGTTATCTCCCTGTGTAAGTTCAGCAACACCACCTTTTACAAGCATAGCTTCAGGATCAGTTTTGCGTCCACCTGATAAGTCTTCCAGGTCTGTCTTCACACCTTCCATGTTTTTTTCAAACTGGTCGGTTATCTTTTTAGCTTCATTGGCAATTTCCATTGCCGCCTTCGCACTTGCATTCTCCTCTTTACCAATGGCTTTGAGGGTCATTTCATTTTTAGCCTTAATATTACTGGTTGAGGTGTTCAATGAATTCTCAATCAAGTTAAAGGCTTTAATAATTTCCTTGGACACGTTCAACGCCAGCAGAGCGGTCAACACGAGGTACATCATGTTGATCATCTTCTGACGTGGTGTAGTTTTACCACCTGCCATTTTTACTCCTGTTTTTTAGTTTTTAATTAAACAAAAGTGGCAATTAGCGTCCACCGCCCATTGCGCTCAGCATGTTACCATACACAGTATTCAAACTAGCGAGGTTGTTGTTCAGCTTAGCTATCTCTTCTTTGAACTTCAGGGTTTCATTTTCACTGGCAGAAAGATTGCTTACCAGGTTAGAAAGACCACCGCTTAGAGAACCCATAGAGTCAGCTACCATAGCAGTACTGTTGCTGATATCGTTCATGTTTTTTGCTGCTTTTGAAGCACTGTCTGCATATTCGTTGGTAGCAACAGCTGCATTAGAAAGATTAGCCATTTCTTTTACATTGGTGCTAAGGCTTTGCAAACCTGAACCCAAACTTGAAATTAATTCAGGACCTACTTTGGCTTCAGCCAGCATAGAATCAAGTTGTTGAGTAACAGAACCTTGTTTTTTACCACGCTCTTTAGCTTCTCCACCGGCAAGTTCGGGGTAAACCAAAGACCAATCCGGATCCATGTGAACCGGCTCAAACGATGAAATTACGAAAATGATACACTCCGTACCCATACCCACAATCAGCATAAGGTCAGCACCTTTCCAGTGCATGATTTTAAATAGTGCACCGGCAATTACGATAGCCGCACCAAGACCATAAACGTAGTTCATGATCACTTTCCACCTTTTGCTTTCAAAGAAACTTTTTTCCATAGTTTTTATTGTTTGTTTTAGTTAGTTTTAGAAGGTTTATTTTTTGTCACGATTAGAGCGACCAATGTATGTTTGAACACAACGGAAACCCACGAAGCATTTGCTGGTATCCTGGTATTCATAGGTGCGGGCACCATTTTCGATGAAGTAAGCTACGTCTTTCCAGCTTCCACCACGAATTACTTTTCTTTTCAGGGTAACGGGCACTTCGCTTCCGGGACCTCTTTCGGGCACACGGCGATAGTTTTGACCGTTAAGATCATGAACAATGGCATTGTTGGCAACCTGATAATCGGTCCAGGTCCATTCCGAAACGTTTCCGTTCATGTTATACAGACCGAAATCATTTGGGAAATAAGAATCGGCACGCACAGGGTATACACCGCCGTCTGCACCATAGTTACCGCGCAGTGGCTTAAAGTTAGCCATCATACAACCTTTGCTGTTGCGGGTGTAGGGACCACCCCAAGCATATTTGTTACCGATACGGTTACCTCTTGCAGCGTATTCCCATTCATATTCGGTGGGCAAACGGAAATCCTCAGTATTGGGAAGTCCCAGTTCATGCCAGTAACTTGCTTTACGAATGGTTCTCCATGCGCAGAAAGCGTTGGCCTGATGCCAGTTTACACCAACCACGGGGTAATCATCGTACTTTGGATGCCAGAAATAAACGCGTGCCATGGGCTCATTGAAGCTGTAGGTAAAGTCACGCACCCAGCAAAGGGTATCTGGATAAATTAATGTTTCCTCGTCTTTGATAAACTTGGAGCGGTCCATGGGGTTGTATTTGTCGCGATCCTGATTGGCAGCGCTTACATAATCAAACCACTGATATTTATACATTAATTTACGTGTGTCAATCTGAGAAAGACCACGGAAACGTTCAGCTCCCTGATAGAAAAGATCTGCAAGATCTTCCTTATGCTTTTCCCAGTCCAGGGGAATATTGTAATCGATGAAGCGGTTTCCTTCGTCATCTTCAGGATAAAAATACTGATCATCGTCTAATTTGTAGCGTGCGATAGAATCCAGCACATGATCTACAAACTGGCGATACTCATTATTGGTAATTTCCGTTTCATCCATCCAAAAAGCAACAATGGTCATTTGTTTGTTCGGTTCCAAGTAGGATTGGAACACATCCTGACCGGACTGACCTGTGTGGAAAGTTCCGGAGGGAATGTATACAGTACCGGGAGGTTGTGGATGGAACCAAGGTCTCCTGTTGAGCAGGCCTGTCAGATCACCCGTATCTGCTGGGCCACAAGCAAACAGCACCATGGATACTGCAATCATTGCTGACCGCAACCTGCTGTTTGATAATGCTTTCACCAGTTTATTTACCATTTCATTTTCACTGATGATTCTGCTGATTATTTTCCTTTTCATCTGGCAGTTTCGTTTTTGTGTATTAAGCGTGAAGTTGCAAAAATAGGTTTTTGTAATGAATACGCAACTATTTTTTTTCTTCCGTCGATATATAACGCTTGTATTATAATTATATTGTGTATTAAGATATATTATTCCAAATCTTTAGATCTGTTCATGTAACGCGGATGGCGGTAAACTTTTTCTACGCGCTCGGGCAGTGCAATTTTGAAACAGTAATTAACCTGTAATTCGTGGGTACCATTGCTGCTGCGGCGAAGGCTTTGCAGTGTGATATCATAGGAATAACCTATTCTGAATAATTGTGTACCCTGACCGTTTGGAGAATTACCTTTAATAGGTGGATAGTAACCTAACAATATGGAGGCAGCATCAACGCCCAATCCCTGAGCCCTTAATGATAAACCACCAGAGAATGTATTATTCCAGGTAGCCATTGCCTGCGGAGTGAACTGAGGTTTTACAAAACCGCCTTTTTCCATTACCGTTTTAATCATGATGCTTGGATCAAGTGTTAATGCAGGATTTCCCATGAATTGTTCTTTGGTAAAGCCGGTCATGAAATACAAGTGGCGGGCAGATTTAACTTTAATATTACCACCCGAAGCGGAATAATTGTACTCTTTGGGATTTAGGTGCGACATTGACAACCCCACATAGAGATCATTTTTATTGGGATTTGAATACCATACACCTGCACCCAGCTCTGTTTTGGTATCGCCTTGTTTTGTTGTTGGCACGAGGGGGTCATTGGGATCGTGTGCACGCATTTTTGTGCCATCAATCTGTCTGGTGATGCTGGTAAAATCAATTCCAAGACGAATATTGCTACCATCGGCTAAGTTGTATGCTCCTGCCAACCCTCCACGCAGATACGTGTTGGATTCGTAGGCGATCACGTCGTTTGTAAAACTAAAAAACGCGCCACCGTAATTAGTAACGCCGCCGTTAGCATTTTTGACATTGATGGGTGCGGTGAAACCAAAGGCATTGGTTTTTGGATTAACATCACTGAGGAATTGCACGGGGGCCGGACCTCTGGGATCTTGGGTTTTAAATTCACCGGTTTGATCCTGTAAACCTACCCACTGCCTGTGCGCATTGGCATTAACGCAGAAACTGCCGGAAGCCCCTGCGTAGGCGGGGTTAAACAGAATCTTATTGAAAGAATAATGCGTAAAGTATGGATCTTGCTGTGAAAATCCTTTAAATGGCAATGCCAGCGCGGCAATCAGCAATATAATCAGTTTATTCCTCATGAACACTACTCTTGTATCGTTAATCCACAAATTTGCGGGATTCTGCATTAATGTGCAAGTTTTTTATGCAAATTTTTATTTGATTACAAAATCCTATGTGAATAAGGTTCAATTTTGATTCATTTTCAAACTTCATACCCTGAAACCTACATATGATTGTTTTTCAATTATTTAAATACAATTTAAAAGTATTGATAATGCGTGGATAACAAAAGACAATTACTGCTTGGTGTCCAATGAATATTACATAATCTTGTAAACAAATTTATACAGATTATGCCATCTATTTTGGTCATTGACGATGAAGCTGCCATCAGGGAAACCCTTAGGGAAATTCTTGAGTATGAGAAGTATGAGGTAACCCTTGCTGAGGACGGTGCAAAAGGATTGCAATTGCTGCAAAAAAACAGCTATGATGTGGTACTCAGCGATGTAAAAATGCCCGGTATTGACGGCATGGAGTTGCTAGACAGGGTTCAGGCCCTGGCCCCGGATGTGCCCATGGTGATGATTTCCGGACACGGTACCGTAGA
Source organism: Bacteroidia bacterium (assembly GCA_044371405.1). Taxonomy (GTDB): domain Bacteria; phylum Bacteroidota; class Bacteroidia; order NS11-12g; family UBA955; genus RGEC01. The sequence continues at coordinate 12,152 of JBILTS010000025.1, read as the reverse complement.
AATGGCCATTGAAGCCACCAAAAAAGGGGCATTTGATTTTATCACCAAGCCACCTGATTTGAACCGCTTGCTGATAACCTTGCGCAACGCGGTAGACAGGAATAACCTGGTTTCCGAGACCAAAGTACTGAAACGCAAGGCATCGAAAACCTATGATATCATAGGAGAAACACCCGCCATTCTTAAAATAAAGGAAACGATTGAAAAGGTAGCTCCCACCGAAGCCAGGGTGCTGATAACCGGTGAAAACGGCACAGGCAAAGAACTGGTAGCGCGCTGGATTCATGAAAAAAGCCCAAGGGCCAACATGCCGCTGGTGGAGGTGAACTGTGCCAGTATCCCATCGGAGCTGATTGAGAGCGAATTGTTTGGACATGAAAAAGGTAGTTTTACCAGTGCCATTAAACAGCGCATTGGTAAGTTTGAGCAGGCACATGGTGGAACACTATTTTTGGATGAAATCGGCGATATGAGCATGGCTGCACAGGCAAAAGTGCTCAGGGCAATTCAGGAAGGGCGCATAACCCGTGTGGGCGGAGACCGTGAGATTAAAGTAGACGTGAGAATTGTGGCCGCTACCAACAAAAACCTGCTGGAAGAAATCGAAAAGGGCAATTTCCGCATGGATTTATACCACCGGTTGTCGGTTATATTGATTCATGTTCCCACCCTGAATGAGCGCACCGATGATATTCCCACCATTGCCGGAAATTTTCTGGAAAACATCTGTGCGGAGAACGGATTATCTGTTAAAAAATTTACGGCAGATGCCATGGAAGCTCTGAAAGAGGTGAACTGGACCGGCAACATACGCGAGCTGCACAACGTGGTGGAGCGTTTGGTGATTTTATGTGGTGATGAAATTACCGGAGACGATGTGTTTATCTACAGCAATCCGGCCCAGCGGGGATCTGATCCTTTTGGGGTGGTGGACAATTACGCAACGTTGCAGGATTTCAGGGACTGGGCCGAGAAAATATTCATTGAGCGCAAGCTGATACAAAATGCCTGGAATGTGGCCAAAACTGCACAGGAAATCGACATTCAGCGAAGTCACCTGTACAATAAAATAGAGAAATACAACCTGAAAAGGCGCTGATGGTGCAGTCGGGCTCGGATATGGACGCAGCAGTTCTTTGCCTGCAAAATGGCGAGCTGGTGGGGATACCAACGGAAACCGTTTATGGACTGGCCGCCAATGCCCTCAATGCCGAGGCCGTAGCCAAAATTTTCACGGCTAAAAACAGACCCTTCTTTGATCCGCTGATTGTGCACCTGCATGATATTTCCGAAGCGGAAAGATATGTGCAATCTCTGCCTGAAAAGGCCCGCATGCTGGCTGAGGCATTCTGGCCGGGACCGCTCACCCTGGTTTTACCCAAAAAAGAAATCATTCCGGATCTGGTAACCGCAGGCCACGACACTGTAGGTATCAGGGTACCCTCCCACCCTGTTTGCCTGGAATTATTGCGTAAGCTTAGTTTTCCGCTTGCGGCACCCAGCGCCAATCCGTTTGGCTATGTAAGTCCAACCACCGCGCAGCATGTGGCAGAACAGCTAGGCGATAAAACATGCTACATACTGGATGGGGGACCCTGCCGGGTTGGCGTGGAAAGTACCATTGTTGGTTTTCCGCAGGGAGAGCCGGTAATTTACCGTTTGGGGGGAATCGCGGTAGAGCAGATATCCGCTGTTATTGGTCCGGTAACGGAACAAATTTCATCAGGAAGCAACCCTTCGGCTCCGGGACAAATGGATGTGCATTACAGTCCACGGTGCAAGGTGATACTGGATTTCGGTCAACCCATATCCGACAATCCGGATACGGCCTATCTGCGTTATGCTGAACCGCTACCGGGTATAGAAGCGGAACGTCAGCTAATTCTCAGTTCAGAAAAAAACCTTGAGGAAGCTGCGGTAAATCTATTTGCCATGCTAAGACAGCTGGACCAAGCGGGCTACCATTCCATCATGGCAGAATTGGTACCTGAAACCGGCCTGGGGCGTGCCATTAATGACCGTTTGCGACGGGCTGCGGCCAAATGATTTAATCCAGGATAAAATCCAGGGTATTGTTGAGCAATGCTACTGACTGTTCGCAGAGCTCTTCGGGTGCGGGATGCGGCGTATTGAACGTGTGATCAGCATGCTCCATTTTCACTAATAGGGCATGCCAGCATTCATCATGCAATTTTTCTGAATGTACTACCGGCACAGATTTGTCTTCCAGGCCGTGAATAAGCAGCAGCGGTATTTGCAGAGATCCGGCGGCTTCCATCACATTGTATTTTTCTTCGTTGGTGATCAAATCATTCCAGTATGTATAATTAAGCGGCATTTGTTGGCCTGTACGGACATTTGGAATCATTAAACGGCCTTCATTCTTCCATTTGTGTAAATCAGCAGTGGCAAACATGGAGGCATAATGTGCAATCGGTGCCCATGCCACTACCATACTGATATTTTTCACCATGGATGCGGCCACGATGGCATTGGCCCCGCCCCTGCTATGGCCTCCAAGTATGATGCGGTCTGCATCGATGCCAAAAGTTTCTGCCTGAGTTTCCACCCAGCTGATGACAGTCTTAATTTCTTCCAGTTCTCGTGTAACTGTATTTTGTGCAAATAAATCCAGTCGGGTAAAATCCGTAGGGTTGGCTTCATCCACGCCATTGAGGGTATGATTGAAGGTTAATACGGCGATATTTTCCGGGCAGAAAAAATCTGCTATGTGCGGAAAAAATCCCCAGTCGCGAAATCCTTTAAAGCCGTGGCAAAATATGAATACCGGGACATCTATTTCTTTTTCAGGCAAAAACAGGTGTGCATGAATATCGTGTTGATCAATTCCCGGAATTGTGATGCTTATTTTTTCAGTCATGGTGCATAAAAAAAGCCTTGAATGGCAAGGCTTTTTTTGTTGTACCCGGGGCCGGGCTCGAACCGGCACGAGTGTTACCCCATTGGTGTTTGAGACCAACGCGTCTACCAATTCCGCCACCCGGGCAAAGTGGGATTGCAAAAATACGGATTTACCTTGAATTTTGGCATCATCCGCATGAATTATTCAGTTATTTTTTGAACCCTGGGGCCAAACTCTATGGCCTGCATATTCAGAATTTTACCCTGACTCAGTTCAAATCTCAGGGCGGTTCTCACTAAATGAAAGCCCTGAATACCGCAACTGCCGGGGTTTACGTACAGCATGTTTTTCAATGCGGGATCTCGCACTACTTTAAGAATATGCGAATGACCGCAAATGAGCATTTTGGGCGGATTGGCATACAACTGCGATGTGATTTTGGGATTGTACCTGCCCGGTTTTCCGGCAATGTGGGTAATCCAAACCGTAACACCCTCGGCGGTAAACTTGTTATGTTCCGGAAATATTTTACGCAGATCCTGTCCATCTACATTGCCCCAGCAGGCACGCACCGGTTTGCCCAGTTTTTCAATGGCTGTAAGCAAAGCCGTATTCAGCCAGTCGCCTGCATGCCATACTTCATCGGCTTCTGAACAATGTTTCAGAATGCCTTCATCCACCCATCCGTGGTTGTCACTCAGCAGCAGTACTTTCATGATTTTTATTAAATAAATAAATCCAGCCGGAAGCGGCAAGTATAATCAAGATGGGCATCACCGGCAATAGATATCGGGCACTGCCGACTGGGCCCACCACCAGCAGGGTATACAGCACCGGAAACAGGAGAATCCATCTGTATTGTATGGGTTTAAATACAGCAAAAACCGCAAGTCCTGTTTTGATAAATGCCAGCAAGGCAAAGAAAACAATATAAACCCAAATCAGTGGGTGCTGAGAAGCCCAAACACCCCAACCGGAATTTTGCATAAAACCACTTCCTTGCGGCAGTTTAAAGAAGGCAATCAAATCATATCGACCGGGGTCTATCAGTGCCTTAAAAGAGCCAATAATATGCAAATAGGCATATTTGAAGGGCGACATCCTGATCGCATTTTGCGTTTCTGTTTGCATAAACCGGTATTTCTCGGAAAAATTCAGGGTATCCAATTTCAATGCGGAGGCATGGTAATAATCTTCAGAAGTAGTCACTTTAGGTAAATGGCGAATATTGTATTCAAATGCATTGGTTACCGGCATGGAATTGTAGTGAAAAACCCCTGTTTGTCTCAGATTTAACCATGACACACCCATAACCACGAATGCAGGCATTACCAGCCAAAATTTCTGTTTGCCTTTTATAATTATCAATGCGACCAACAACAGCCAAGCCCAGGGCATGAAAACCGGCTTTAGCAATATGAGTATCGTTAGCATTAGGGCAACCCAAATCCATTGCTTGTCAATCCATACAATTAACAGGCACAAAACCAATACCTGACAGAGAATTTCAGGCATGAGCATGGCGGAATAGTAAAACTGCAGGGGATACAGCAGCAGCAAAAGCATTGCTGGTTTGAAACATGACTCCTTCCCCATTTTTACCAGCAACTTTTTCATCAAAAAAGGAATGAAGGCAGACAGTATTGTTTGGATTAGGAATAAAATGACGGTAAAGCCGGATATGGCCACCAAAAAGGGATAACCCGGCGTGCGTCGTGTTTCGGGCAGGCTTAGCTGGTCGCATGAATCCGCAGGCAAACAGGCGCTCCAGCCGTTTCCGGACAGTAAGTTAACTGCGGCATTTCTATATTCACCGGAATCTACCAGTTCGGCCGGATTAATACACTGTTTACCGAACGACAGCAAAAGCAGGAGTATATAGATTTGATACAGCGGATATTGCCTAACCAAAGTCCAACATTCCTTAATCTGCCGTTTCATGTTGCCAAAATACTACTTTAACACCCAAAAGCGCACCCCGGCGAGGATAATGCCGAAGATGATGGTTCCGACAGCATACTCAAACTTCGCCGTTAATGTTACAATGCAGATCAACAGCAGTATTCCGGATACGATGAGCATCATTGTTCTGGGTGTATTGGGATCGCCGATGGTTTGTTCCTGGAATGTTCCTGTGATATCGTAAAAATCATAGGAAACCGCCTTCAATCCGCCAAACCAAGGAGTGAGATGTGCCACAACGGCCTGGCCGGGTTTCGGTAAGATGACCTGATTGTTTACCTCTACCTGTGCATGGTTATCCAGCACAACGGTATATAATGTTTGTTCATCGGGCAATCTGCTTTGATAGGCCTCAACACAAGAGGTGGTTATGGTTTTGGGCTTCAGAAACTCATCAATGATATATGCGGCATTTACAACGAGGAGTAGCCATGCTGTAAGTCGGGCCAATTTGAGCAATTTTGCTTCCACGATGGTCAGGGCCCGAAAAAATGCCTGTTAAATTTCGGTTTCAGGATCCCACTGTTCGAGGTAATCGGCGACTTTGCGCACAAACATGCCTCCCAGGGCACCGTCCACCACACGGTGGTCGTAGCTATGGCTGAGGAACATCATGTGTCGTATGGCGATTACATCTCCGTATTCAGTTTCAATCACAGCGGGTTTTTTGCGGATGGCACCAATGGCCATAATGGCCACCTGGGGCTGATTGATAACAGGTGTACCCATTACATTGCCAAAAGAGCCTACGTTGGTTACCGTGTAGGTACCTCCCTGAATTTCGTCGGGGGTGAGTTTATTGATTCTTGCCCTGTTAGCCAGATCATTCACCACGCGGGTTATGCCCAGCAGGTTCATGGTATCGGCATTTTTAATAACCGGAACAATCAAATTACCGCTTTGCTGCGCCACGGCCATGCCAATATTGATATTTTTCTTTTTAATGATTTTATCACCGTCTACAGAAACATTGATCATGGGGAAATCCTTGATGGCTTTGGCAATGGCCCATACAAAAACCGGGGTAAAGGTAATATTCTCCCCTTCGCGTTTTTTGAACTTGTCCTTGACCTTGTTGCGCCAGTTTACAAGATTGGTAACATCGGCCTCCACAAAGCTGGTAACATGCGGGCTGGTGCGTTTGCTCATCACCATATGATCGGCGATAAGTTTACGAACGCGATCCATTTCCACAATCTCATCACCGGCACCTAGGGGAATGGCTACGGGGGCGGGTTTTTCGGGTTCTGATTTGGGTGCTGGGGGCTGCGTAACGGGAGCAGCAGAGGTTGCAACTGCGACAGCGGCCGGGGCGGCACCGCGGTTCTGCACATAGGCCAGAATATCTGCTTTGGTCACACGGCCTTCTTTACCTGTGCCTGGTATGCGATCCAGTTCTTCCATGCCGATACCTTCAGTTCTGGCGATATTGAGCACCAGCGGAGAATAGAATCTATCGCCTACTGAATTAACAGCAGCAGGTCTTTCGGGCTGTGTGATTTTTACGGCTGTTTCTACTGTTTTTTCTATTTCGGCAACGGGTGTTGGCTGGGCAGCATTAGCAGGCGTGGATGCAGGTGTGGAAACTGCTGCTCCATCAGTGGCAATCATAGCTACGGGTTCACCCACCTTCACTACCTGTCCGTCTTTATAAAGTTGTTTGACCAGAATACCGGCTTCAGTGCTGGGTATTTCACTATCTACCTTATCGGTAGCGATTTCGACAATGGGTTCGTCTTTTTCAACCTTATCGCCTTCATTTTTGAGCCAGCGGATGATGGTTGCTTCGGCAATACTTTCGCCCATTTTGGGCATCAGGATAGGTTTTTCTGCCATGATAAAGAACGGCAAAATTCGGGGTTTTTAAGGGTAACTGCAAATTTGAATAGCGGAATGCTATTCTTCGGAACTGCTTTCGTCGGTCATACCCAGCTTTTTCATGTAAAATGTTACCATTTTCATACGATCAATATCATTCTTTTTTTGGTAGGAATAATGCAAATTCCTGAGCATTCTTTTGAGAATTTCGGGTGTTTGGCAGGTATCAAAAAATGCTGGTTGCGATTCAACCTTGATAACCTGAAGAAAGTCTTTGATGTTTTTGTGCAGAAATATCTGGCCGCGGCTAAACGGATTGATATAAAAAAGAACTGGTCCGTAATCTTCCCTATTCAAGCTAGCGGGGCCCTGGAAAGGAATAATGGGTTCAAGATGGGTATCATCGCAATAGGCCAATACAAAATGCTGCGGAAGATTCACTCCAAAAACAGGCAGCCCTAATTTTTGTGCCACGATGGCGTATAGGTTACAAAGGGATATTGGATTGCCGGAGCGGGTTTCGATTACCCTATTTATGAGCGAATTATCGGGGTTGTGATAGTCGTTTGAGTTTCCTTTAAAATTATATCTTTCAAAAAAGATATGATTGAGGATGCTGATCTTATCATTTGGGTTGGGAGCATTGTATAATGACATCCAGGCATCCAGGCGCATTTTCTCCACAAAGTTTACCACCACAGAATCATCCAGCCCGGGATAGTGAATTTTACTAACCAGCAAGCAGGCGTCCAATAATGATTTATCATTAGATTTCAGCCAGGCATCAAAACCTGCCGAAAGCTCTTTGTTTTGGATATTTCGGATGATTTGCTCAATGCGGTTTGCACGCAGCGGATCCTGATTGGAAAGCCAGTATTGCTCCAATAAAGGCACCACGTGGCTTCCTTCCATCAGCAAGCGTCCTGCTATGGTGCTTACCACCTGCTCATCAGTATCATCCAGCAGGTATAACATGGCTTTCAGTTCGGATTCCGAAATCATGCGCGTCAATAATCAAATATAGGGATTTTTAGGGAAAAATGCAAATTGAGCTATATCCGGAAGGTCTCACTCCGCTGCGCTGCGCAAAGACCAACCGGTAGGAAAATATAGGGATTTTTGGGGATAAAAGCAAATGGCATTAAATCTTGTCGGTCTCACCTTGCCGCAGGCTGTGCACAAAGACCAACAAGTGGAGAAAAACCGACCATTAAACGATTAAACCAATAAACCCATAGGTAAAACTTATTAGCACCCAATAGCGATTTTAAAGAGCAACAACCAAACTTTACTTTTTCCTGCGCGCTGTCGGCTTTTTGTCCGGAGCGTTCTTCACCAGATCCATCACATCTTCATAGGTGAGGTCTTCGGGCTTTTTGCCTGTAGGAATTTTCACATTTTTCTTGCCGTGGCTAATGTAGGGCCCGTATTGGCCTTTCACAATCTGCAGGGTTTTATCCTGGTCGAATGCTTTGATAATTTTGGCCTTCTCCCCTTCTTTTTTGGCTTCGACAAGTGGAATGGCCTCTTGCAGGGTTATCCTGAGCGGATCTGTTCCCTTTGGTAAACTCACAAACAATTCTCCAAACTTGATGTAGGGCCCAAAACGACCTTTATTGACGGAGAGTACATGACCGTCATACTCCCCTATTTCGATGGGAAATTGGGGCTCATTGGCCAGATTTTGCAGAAATGCCTCGGCATCTTCCACCCCGAAGGCAATAAGATCCTGATTTTTGGGTAAACTGTGGAACTTTTCGCCCACCTTCATATAAGGGCCATATCTGCCTACGGCAATGGTTACCTCTGTTCCGTTGGTAAGGATAAGTTTCTTGGGTAATTCAAATAATTTCAGTGCTTCTTCCAGTGAAATATTCTCCATGGTTATACCACGGGGAATACTGGCAAAACGTTGGGGTTGTCCGTCATCGCGAGCGCCTATTTGCACCATGGGACCATATTGGCCCAGGCGCACCAGCACGGTTCGTCCGCTTTGCGGATCCTGCCCCAAAATACGTTCTCCTGTAACACGGGCGGCTGTTTCAACGGTACGCTGAATATTTTCCTGGAAAGGGTCGTAAAAGTTTTGTAGCATATCCTGCCACCCTTTGTTTCCTTCGGCGATTTCGTCAAACTCTTTTTCAACAGAAGCTGTAAAGCCATAATCCATGATCTGATCGAAGTGCTGCAGCAGAAAATCGGTTACGAGCATTCCCATGTCTGTGGGAAACAGTTTTTTCTTTTCGGCACCGTAATTTTCAGTTTTCACTTCCCTTTTTATGCCTGCTTTGTTCATCAAAACCGACACGTAGTTGCGGGTTTTACCATCGCGGGATTCTGAGGTAACATAGCCGCGCTTTTGGATAGTGCTGATGGTGGGGGCATAGGTAGAAGGACGTCCGATACCGAGTTCCTCCAGCTTTTTCACCAGCGCAGCTTCGGAGTATCGGGCGGCCGGACGGCTAAATTTCTCCTCTGCCTTTATTTCGCTGTAATTCAGCTCGTCATTTATAGTTACACGGGGCAATACGCCTTCTTCATCCTTTTCATCATCATCGTCATTGCTTTCCATGTAGAGGCGCAGAAAGCCATCAAATTTTATCACTTCACCTTCGGCAACAAAAGTTTCGCTATTGGCAGAATTTCCGATGCTGATGGTGGTTTTCTCAAGGTCGGCAGTTTTCATTTGCGAAGCTACTGCCCTTTTCCAGATGAGGTCGTATAGTTTTTTCTGCTGAGGATCATCACCGGCAGCAGTTTTATCAAAATACGTAGGGCGTATGGCTTCGTGTGCTTCCTGGGCACTTTCGTTTTTGTTACTAAATTTTCGAAACTGGCTGTATTCGGCACCAAACATGGCCGTAATCTGGTCTTTGGCCGCTGCGGTTGCAAGCTGACTCATGTTTACCGAATCGGTACGCATGTAGGTAATATGACCATTTTCATACAGCCGCTGTGCAAGCGACATGGTTTTGGTCACATCATAACCCAATTTACGGGAAGCTTCCTGTTGCAGCGTACTGGTAGTAAAAGGCGGAGCTGGATTTCTGTGCGTGGGCTTTACTTCGGTATTTAGTACCTTAAAAATGGCGGATTGTACCTGATTAAGGAAAGAAACCGCTTCAGCTTCAGAGCTGAATTTCTTATTTAGTTCTGCCTTCAGGGTTTTCCCCTCCTGTGTGGTGAATAGGGCTGTTATTTTGAATTCAGAGCGGCTTTCGAAAGCGTTAATTTCACGCTCACGTTCTACAATTAAACGAACAGCTACCGACTGAACACGCCCCGCAGAGAGGCCTCTGCTAACCCTTCGCCAAAGAATGGGCGAAAGTTCAAAACCCACCAAGCGGTCAAGCACACGGCGGGCCTGCTGGGCATCCACCAGGTATTTGTCTATTGTTCTTGGATTTTCCACCGCCTTCAATATGGCGGGTTTTGTGATTTCATTAAAAACGATACGTTTGGTATTGTCTTCTTTAAGTCCCAAGGTTTCGAACAAATGCCAGCTGATGGCTTCTCCCTCGCGGTCTTCGTCCGTTGCCAACCAAACCACTTCGGCCTCCTGGGCCATTTTTTTCAGTTTTTTGACCAGTTCTTTTTTATCCGCATCAACCTCATATTTGGGTTTAAAACCATTTTTAATATCTATTGCATTGTCGCCACGGCTCAAATCGCGGATATGGCCCATGCTTGAGGTAACGGTGTATCCGCTGCCCAGATACTTTTCAATGGTTTTGGCTTTCGCCGGTGACTCAACAATAACGAGGTTCTTCATCTTCAAAAAAATAACGGTTAAACAAAAAATCTAGGGCGCAAAGGTAATGGGTTTGGCAATGAACCCGTTCCTTGTTTGAATGCGAACCAGATAAATTGTACCGTTATTCACAGCGGGATTACCTAAGGTAATCAATGATTTACCCACAGGCATATATTTTTTACTGATGGTTTGAACTACCCTGCCCTGCACATCGCAGATATCTATTGTAACAGGCATGCCGATATTGAGGTTCAGCTCCAGTGTGGCGTAATCACGGGCAGGATTGGGATAGATGGCCACTTTTACGTCGTCGGTTTCCAAGGTTTGGGTGCCAGAGAACCATTGGCTAATATTAATATCATCAATCCATACGGAATTTCCGGCGTTGCTTTCCACGTCGAAGCGGAAAATGGCGTTCTTAGCTGTGTCGAGGCGGTTTAATTGAGATAATGACGACAAACTGAATAATTTCCATTGAGATTTATTTACCGGCACAAAACCTGGCTTTGACAAACCACCTGAATATGCGAGACCTATTCCGGACCGCTCAAGAATCTGTCTGTACGAATTACCGCAATCTGTAGATACAAAAACCCTCAATACTTCAGTAGCTGCAGCATCTGCCGTTGGAAGTGCATAGGCAGCATAGAACGAAAGTCGGGCGGGCAAACCCAATTTACCTAATTTACTAAGATCATAGGAGGGTGTACGAAAACTGAAGACATTACCTGCTGCAACCGTAGGACCGATTTTCGCCTGATAACTTTTAGAGCCCGTGTAGGCAACTGTATCTGCAACAATCCAGCGGGCTGATGCAGGTGATATATGAATAAATCCCCGGTTGATAGGATCGCTTTCGAATTTCTCTTCAGCATTAGGGTATAATGCACTTTGCTGACCGATCACTTCAATGTAGTCTGAAACGCTGGATGTGTTGCTGCCTTTGGAATTCTGCACGGTTAGGGAAACAGTGTATTTGCCGGGGGTTTGGTAAACAACCACAGGGGTTTCTGCCGTGGATGATGGCGAGGATGAACCTGTGAGGGTCCAGCTGCGGGCTGTTACGGTTGCTTTACAGCTTACATCGTAGAATTTAACAGGATCGCCAACACATACTACCCTATTGGATGAAGAAAATGCAGCGGTAGGTGCTGAGTTGCTATTGGGTGTAACTCCTGTGGCAAGCAGGTTGGCCGCTGAAACATTGCTTGAACGTGGTGCCCTTGTGAGGTAAAATTCCATGCGGGCTTTTTGCTGCAGGGTAAACATGGCCATGCAGTTGCCATCGCTGTAATCCATATAGTTTTCCCACTGATCGGGCAAGTTGGGGTTATCTGTGGCGCAGCTATTGCTGTTTGCCGGGCAGTTTGCATTGGTGAATGTAGAGGCAACAGGAGGGGTATCGTCGCAAAAATCGTCATCATTGCAACCACCCTGAAAAGTGTGGTACAATCCTAACCAGTGTCCAACCTCATGTGTAAGGGTTCTGCCGCTGTCGCCGGGCACTGCAGTTCCTATGGTTCCTACCCTGTCGTGGCGCATTACAATACCATCCACCGAAGCAGAAGTCATGAACGGAAATACAGCATAGCCTAAGGTAATGCCTTGCCCTGAAGAGCCAATGCTGGTAACCACCCAAATGTTCAAATACTTTGTATAATCCCAGCGCGCAATGGTTTTTACGGTGGCATTCTGCTGATTCACTTCCACTCCGGCAGGGCTGTAAACACGATTGATGCCATCTGTGCATCTGCC
>JBILTS010000122.1:0-6597 GCA_044371405.1 Bacteroidia bacterium | reverse complement strand
CACATTCTGGGCATACCACAACGGATAGGTATCATTGTCACCATTGCAGAAAAGTATGGCATTGGGCTCCAGCTGATTGAGGAAGTTCTTGGCCATATCTATACCGATGTAGCGACCACTTCTGTCATGATCATCCCAGTTTTGATACGCCATATTCACAGGAACCAGCACGGTACATGCAGCCGCTGAAACAATGACAGCATTTTGCTTGAGTCTCTTATTCAATAAATCGGCCACTGCAATCACACCCAGTCCCACCCAAATACAAAACGTCTGGAATGATCCCACCAACGAATAATCACGCTCGCGGGGTTCATATGGTGGCTGATTCATGTATACGTTGATGAGCACACCTGTGAAAAGGAACAATGTCATCACCAGCCAGAAGTCCTTGCGGCGAGCACTATAGTGTGCCAGCAGCCCCAGTATTCCCAGCAACAAAGGCAGGAAATAGTAAGCGTTGCGGGCTTTCTGGTGTTTGTAATAATCGGGTAAGTCCTTTTTGGGGCCAACCACTAAACGGTCCACAGGGCCAATGCCTGAGAACCAGTTTCCATCGAAACGGGTATTGCCGGTTACGGCTTGCTGGTCATTGAAACGACCCACAAAATTCCACATGAAATAGCGTATGTACATGTGGCCAATCTGATATTTGAAGAAGAACTGCAGGTTGTTTTTCATGGCAGGAATTTCATATTCCAGGTACTGCAATTCCTGTTGCTCCTGAGGGGTGAGCTTCCCTTTGCTTCTCAATTCTTCAATGCTTGCCTGCACGTCACCCATACCACCCCACTCACGGAAACCTTTGGCATCGGCAGGTTTATTGCTTTTGCCCATGCGGGGAAACAGCGTGGTATATTCATCGTCATAAATTGGCTCATAGTTCTCACCACCCTCCTCATATTTGGTATCACCCTTGAAATATTTTTTATGGGTGGTTTCATAATCTACCTGAGGGGCATTGAAAAAAGGTCCGGTCAGCAGCGGACGATCTCCGTACTGTTCGCGGGTGATGTATCCGTAGAACTTATAAGGATCTTCGGGATTGTTCATATCTATGGCAGGGTTAGCCATAGAGCGAATGATCACCATGGTGTAGGATGAATAGCCAACAATGATAAAGGTGATGCTGAGCAGGAGCGTATTCCAGTTCTTAAAACCTTTTTTGTGGGTGTACCACAACAATACGCCCAGTGCTACAAAAATGGCGATTACCGAAAAGATGGCACCGCTATAGAAAGGCAATCCGAAATCGTTGACAAAAAGCTTATCCGTGCGGCTGATGAGCCATGGAATACCCGGATAGATAATTTTCATCACAAAACCCAGCGCAAGCACAGCTGCACCAAAAGCAAGCATTACACCTTTGGCTGAGGTTTGGTAACGACGGAAATAATAGGCCAGACAAACCGCCGGAATTACCAGCAGGTTCAGCATGTGCGTACCCAAAGCCAGGCCGGTAACAAAACCAATAAAAACCAACCAACGGTCCGCATAGGGATTATCTGCCTGTTTGTCCCAGCGCAGGATAGCCCAAAAAGTTAGAGCCGTAAAAAACGAGCTCATGGCGTATACTTCCGCTTCCACAGCACTGAACCAGAAGCTGTCGATGAATGTATTGGTAAGTGCTGCAACCACACCGGAAGCAATAATCAGAAAATTGCGGTTTGCCCTGTCGGCGGCAACGATTCTGTCTGCAAAATGGGTGGTAATCCAGAAGGTGAACATCACACAACCCGCACTTGAAACGGCAGAAAGCATATTAACCCAGAAGCCAACTTTTTCAGGACTGTCGGCCAACAGGGAGAATATTCGGCCAACCATGAGGAAAAATGGGGCTCCGGGAGGATGTACCACCTGCAATCTGTAGGCAGCACTGATAAATTCACCACAATCCCACAAGCTCACAGAGGGCTCGAGGGTTAGGGCATACACCACAAGGGCGACGGCAAACATGGCCCAGCCACCAATCAGGTTCATCAATTTAAAGTTCTTCATTATCGTTGTTGGTTTCGAAAAGAGATATTTGGCGAAATTAACGGATAGCTTAGGGTTTTGAAAATGAAATTTTATTTATTCCATTTTCAATGCGATTGAGAATTCGATCTTTCCCTATCAGCGCTATCATTTCCCAGATGGGTGCACCGGCACCTTTACCGCTCACAACAAGTCTTAGCGGCTGCAGTAATTCACCAGTTTTCACGCCGGTTTCTTCGCAGTATGCTTTAAATGCATTTTCGTAATCAGGAGCCGCAGCAGCGCCGGTTAGGTCAGCAAATTTGTGGCTTATGCCGGCTATGTGCCCACTGGTTTCAGGTTTCCATTTTTTGGCTACAACCTCTTCATCGAACGCAGTTGGTTCTTCAAAAAAGTATGTTCCTTCCGTGATAATATCGCGTGCAAACTGCACCTTTTCGCGCATTAACACCACCACCTGTTCCAGGTATTCATCTGCAGCATCATAGCCCAAATTTATCATTTGTGGCTTTATCATGGCGGCCACTTCCGCAGCCGTTTTTTGCTGCAAGTACTGCTGATTAAACCAAAATGCCTTTTGCACATCGAATTTAGCCCCACTTTTACTCACCTTCTCCAGACTGAATGCTTCAATCAGATCATCCATGGAAAATAATTCGCGGTTATCGCTGGGGTGCCAGCCCAGCAAAGCCAGCATATTGGCTACGGCATCGGGGAAATATCCGCTCTCGCGGTAACCGCTGCTCACCTCGCCGGATTTGGGATCGGTCCACTGCAATGGAAAAACGGGAAATCCAAGCCGGTCACCGTCTCGCTTACTCAGTTTTCCGTTGCCTTCCGGCTTCAACAACAGGGGCAGATGGGCAAACACAGGCATCACTTCCTCCCAGCCCAGATAACGGTACAGCATCACATGCAATGGGGCACTGGGCAGCCATTCTTCGCCGCGAATAACATGGCTGATTCCCATCAGGTAATCATCAACCACATTGGCCAGATGATATGTGGGCATGCCATCACTTTTAAGCAATACTTTATCATCAAGCTGAGCACTGTTCACCGTAACCCAGCCCCGAATGGCATCATGGAAACGTATTTCCTCTTTTCGTGGTAGTTTTATTCTAATGACATATGGTGCACCGCTGTCTATTCGCGCTTTCACATCATCCGCTGGAAGTGTTAGTGAATTTTTCATGCTCATACGGCTGATGCTATCATATGCTGGCTGCATTTGGCTGGCTTCCAGTCGCTTACGCATTTGTTCCAGATCTTCTTCCGTATCAAAAGCATAATAGGCATAACCCCGATCTACCAGATCATAGGCGTATTGGGCATACATGCCTTTGCGCTCGCTTTGTCTGTAAGGAGCGTGCGGTCCGCCGTTTTCAGGACCTTCGTCAATTTCAATACCTACCCATTTCAATGCCTCAATAATGTAGGCCTCAGCACCTGGAACAAACCTGTTTTGGTCCGTATCCTCAATTCTAAGGATCATGGTGCCACTGTGTTTGCGGGCAAATAAATAGTTATAAAGTGCGGTGCGCACACCACCAATGTGGAGTGGGCCTGTGGGACTGGGTGCAAAACGAACTCTGACGGGACGGGACATAAAGGTGCAAAAATAACGATTTCCGCCCGGATTTGGTTACAATCAGGCGGTGGCGGCTATTACAGCATTGCGCACACTGCCGTGCTTCAGCAACAGAGCCCTAGCTTCCGCTTCCGGTAATCCCGTGCCCTGCATCACCATGCGCGTTCCCCGCTCGATGAGCTTGTCATTGCTGAGCTGCATATCTACCATTTTGTTGCCCACCACATGCCCTAACCGAATCATCACTGAGGTGGTAATCATATTCAAAACCAATTTGGTGGCTGTGCCCGCTTTCATTCGGGTACTGCCGGTAACAAACTCAGGGCCAGTAATCACTTCTACAGGGGCATCACAGGCAGTGGCAATGGCAGAATTCGGGTTGCAAACAATGCATCCGGTGGCTATTCCTTTTTCTCGGCATACATTCAAAGCACCCAGCACGTATGGTGTGCGGCCACTGGCAGAAATCCCTACTACCACATCCTTTTGATTAACCGAATATTCCTGTAAATCGCGGAAACCCTGTTGGGTATCATCCTCCGCAAACTCTACGGCCTTGCGTATGGCGTTATCCCCACCGGCAATAATCCCTACTACACGACCATGATCAACACCATAGGTTGGCGGACACTCACTGGCATCCACAATACCCAGGCGGCCGCTGGTGCCGGCTCCCATGTAAAAGAGTCTTCCACCCTCACTCATTTTGCTATAGACAAGCTCACACAATGCAGTGATCTGATGTATTTTTTCCTGCACTGCAAGTGCCACCCCCATATCTTCGGTATTAATGCCAGTAAGCAATTCTGCGAATGACAGTTCATGAAGGTTTTGGTGGTGCGAATCCTGTTCAGTTAAATTCATGATGTCGCCTGTTTTGAATGTTCATTTACATGCGCCACCCAAAGTTGGTACATACTATCTGACAGTACACGCGGGAACTTGCTTTGCCCTCCCAGTTTCAGGTGCTTTTCCAGAAAACTCAAAAAAACTGATTCTGGCAGAATATGCAGGTACATACCGGTGAGCACATGATTGCGTTCGGTATCGTAATCGTCATTCAAAGCACGCAAATGAAAATCAAGTTTCTGGCGCACTACCTCAGCATCCATCTGCATATTGTGATTGGCCAGATACCAGTGATGCGCAAAAGCATTGCCATCTTTCAGGCCTTTTACCGTAAATTCTGTAAAATCGGTATCAAAATCGGCAGCCGTTCGCTGCAGTCCTTCAATCATATTATCAACGCTGAGGTGCTCTCCGGTAATACTGAGAAACTGCTTGGTTCTACCGGTTATTTTTATTTCACATGCATCAGCATTGGTAAATCGGATGGTATCCCCAATTAAATATCTCCATGCACCTGCTGCTGTAGTAATGATTATAGCATAATCCACATCATCTACAACGTCTTCCAGGCCCACCGCTTTTGCACTAGGTTTCAGATTGCTGTCTCCATCAAAATTATCTTCATTGAAGGGCACAAACTCAAAATAAGTATTGTTTCTGAAAATTAGACGCATGCCATCTGCATCAGGCCGTGTTTGATTGGCAATGAATGCCTCACTCGCAAGATAGGCCTCCATGTAAATGATTGGTTTACCCATCATGGCATCCAGCGCCTGCTTGTATGGCGTTAGTGCAACCGCACCCCAGCAATAGATGCTCAGGTTGGGCCAAATTTCATGAATATTGGATACCTGATAGCGTTTGATTATTCTTTCTATCAGCAACCGCATCCAGGAGGGAGCGCCGGCAATCATTACAATATCCCATTTGGGGGCCTCCTCAACGATACGGTTTACCTTTTCCTCCCAGTCACGAATTGCCTTGATTTCAGGTCCAGGCCGGCTGAATCTTTCAAACCAATTGGGCATGTGAACCGTGGCTATTCCGCTCAAATCGCCGCTGTAGCTTACCCCATTAAAGTTAAGATCTGTGCTTCCACCCAAAACAAGGTAATCTTTGGCAAGAAAATCTTTAGGGATATCGGTAAGTGCAATGGCCAGCATCTGCCGCCTAGAGGCCCTAATTAATGCTTTTAGTTGTTCGTTTGAAACCGGTATATACTTGCTAGCTCCCTCAGTTGTCCCTGAACTTAGTGCAAAATAGCCGGTATGACCGGGCCATGTAATATTTTCCTCCCCATTGTATGCCCTAAGCCACATGTCATGCATCTGGCTGTATGTAACCAGCGGAACACGGCGCCGGTATTCTTCCACAGGGTCTTTGGCAATCAAGATGTCATTGAAACCATATTTGCGACCATACTCCGTATTACGGGCAGTGTACAACATTTTTTTGAGCGTAGTTTCCTGCCATTTTATCGCTTTGGCGCGGTTAAAGTTGAAGATGTCGGTAATTTTTCTTCCCCGATTCATCAACTGCGATAAGAAATCACGTCCATTCATCTTTCCTGCAAAAATACGAATTTGTAAAAGCATTTAGAATAATTGCAGATACAGATGGAAAATACACGAAATTTGTAGTGTGGAAAGTTCCCTGTCATTAAATGAAGAAATTAAACTGAAATGGTCTCAGGTAATGGTATTTTTCGAAAAACAGTTTGATAAAAAACCCGATCTGAATGCCATTCTGTTTCTAATCGGTATCAGAGAACTGGGAGAATTGCCGGAGAAAAAGTTCACCAAAGAAGAAAAAACATACCTTATGCACATGGCAAATTGCAAACTGTTCAGCTATTCGGGCTACTACAGCATGAATGGACATGACAGCAAGGGCTGGCCGGTGTGGGAAAACCTGAAACCCCTTCCCAACCTGACCCTGATTGAGCAGGAACATGTGCTGAGACAGCATATTATAGAATATTTCGAAAAGGAAGAAATTATCACATTCAAAATATGAAACTTTTGCCATCCATAGCAGCAGCAGCGCTGATTGCACTTACCGCATGCCAGCCCAAAAACAGCAATACCGACAAGGTAGACAGCACCAAAAAAGCACTTACGGAAAGTTACAGTCCGCTTGCGCCGGACACTCAAAGCATGGCGAAATTCACGCGGGTGGAA
>JBILTS010000120.1:0-6721 GCA_044371405.1 Bacteroidia bacterium | reverse complement strand
ATTAGGGTGATAGCAATCCACAAGGCCATGCCGGGGAAACCCGTTTCGCTCATGGCGCTGAAATATTCACTGTGGGCATCTCCCAGATCGCCTGTGTTGGTGCTGATGATGGTCATTTCACTGCTTTGCTGATATGGGCCGTATTGAAACACGAATGTTCCCGGCCCAAATCCAAACAATGGCCTTTCTGAAACCATGCGGCCTGCACATTTCCACCGGTTGATACGTTCCAGGTTACTGGGATCGGTAGTGATATTGCTTACAGACTTTACATGACCTTCCAGTTCATCGCTGCTTCCCTGCTTGTTGGCTTCCAGACTGTATAGCAATTTATCTTGGTTGATGATACCGTAAGCACTCACGGCAAGCAATGCCAGCATAATCCAGTAAAACTTTATCCGGAATCGAATAAGTAAATAAACACCCAGCGCAGCAATTAAACTTAGCCATGTTGCACGGGTGTAACTAACGACTATACCCAGCAGCAACACCACCAAAAAGAAACCCAGCAGGGGTGCCCAGCCGGGCTTGATACCAAAAACAGCTCCGTTAAAGGTGTAGAAAAGGAGTATGCTAACACAAAACGCGATGGCGGCGGCATACATGCCGTGATCGGGGAAAAATGGCCAGCTGATGCCATAGGAAGCACTGCGAATAAATCCATACCTTGCATGTTGAATGAGGGTATAAATGACGAGTATCAGCGTGCAAACGACCAATGCGGAAAAGAAAAAGTGAATGTTTTTCATGCTGCGGAACAGGTAGATGCTTCCGATGAAAAAAACCACAATATACCAAGTGCGGGCCAGACTGAATTTGAAGCTCACCAGGGGCATGCTGCTGTAAACTGATGACAGCCACAACCATGCAACATAACCTAATACCAAAAGAACGATGGGATGCTTCAGTGGTGTGAGGATGGCTTTTCCCTGAAGAAATAACCGAACACAAAGCAGGCAAAAAATCCAGATAATGAGCGGTTCGGTGGGCAATGCAAGCCCCAGGCCGCCGCCAATGTCATTTACATTGATGGAAAGCGGTGCCAGCGCACCCGTCAGCAATATAAATTTCTCGGTTTTGTAAATAGAAAACAAAAGCACCGCAATGGCAACCGGTATGAGAAACACAAAATATTGACCCCACATCGCAGCCCACATGCCTGCAAGCCCAGTTAGCAAGGCCAACAGGTAAATGAGATAAGGTTTGTGCGATGTAACCGGCGTGTTAGGCAAGGTTCTTTTTGCGGTTCAGGTACAGTACCTCATACAAAAGCAACAATACCGAAATAGACCCGAAGGTGGTGAGCAACGTCATCAGCAATACCAGGGTTCGTTTGGGCCATGCCTTAATTTCGGGTTTGGCAGCAGCACTCACTGTGAATTTGTGAGAGAGAGTCTCTTTAACATCCACCAGTCTTTTTTCATACTGGGCAATCAAATCACTTTCTTTCACAGCTTCCTGCTGTATCAGCTCATTCAGGGCAATGAAATCACCACCGTGGCTAATCAGGGTTTTTTGCTGTTCCATCAGGTCTTTAACCCTGCCTAGCTGACCCGTGGCTTGTGCTTTATAGATTTCTTCGGCCAATGCACGGCTTTGTTCTTCATAGTTGGTTACGCCTTTTTCACCCAATCCGCGCAGCTGATCTTTCAGACCCTGCAACTTATTTTGCTTTTCTTTCAGGGCTCTTTCCACAATAGATAATGCCGGGTCCGCCACTTGCTTTTGTATTTCAGTTTTAACGGTATCATACAATGCAGCAATTCCATTGGCAATATTGGCGGCCATTTGCGGGTCTTCATCCAGCACCTCAATTTTTATACTGAGATAGCGGGTACGGCTGAACTGTATATTTTCTTCAATTTTGTACTCCAATGCGGTTTGTGGGTGGGCTTCCGTTTTGGGATCTATTTCGTAGTGTTTCATCAGGTTGAAATTGCGCACCAGTCGGCTCAGCAATTCGCCGCTTTGCAAAACTTGGAGGGCTTTTTCTGCTTCTTCTTCCTCGCCAAACTCCAACGGATCCTTTTGTCTTTGGTTTAATTCCGTAAGCAGGGCATTGGAGATGGAGTTGTTGGTTGTGGGATAAAATACGTGGGTGGCTTTGTATTTGGGTTTGGTAATCAATGGGCTTGTCACCAGCACTGAAAGCAAGCCAGCAACGATGCAAACCAGGAAGATTACCTTGCGCCAGCGCCAGAAAAAATTAACTACATCGGCAAAGTGGATGGGCTTTTGGACATCTTCCGCTTGAATGAGATTTTCGGTAGAACCGGGTTGAAATTTCATATATTGAACTTGCAAAGGTACAAAACGAGAGTCTTACCAGCATATTGTTCGAAGAGGGGTGATGTTTTCCACAGGTTATTCCCTGTTATATGTCGAAAAACTTTAAAACACGCTCGTATTCGTTATTGTCTTGCCTGTTGAAATCTTCAGACATATAGACATCCTCTGTTTTAAAACCAAATCTTGACAGGGAAGCTACAATTCCTTTCACCAGGGTTGTGTTCAGTTTTAAGCTCACCAGCAGATTACCTGCCTCGGTTTGATTAACCATCATGCCGAGCACCTTGGCGCCATTTTCTTCCACCAGTCGCATGATGTGAGAAGGCGCAAAATCTCTAGGTTCGGCCATTACAACCAACACCGCTCCCATGCCTTTGTAGGTGAGTGATTGTGAAATATTCTCGTGAATTTTGCGCTGATCGATAATACCAGTAATCTGTGCCTGTTCATTCGCAACAGCCATCACTTCCAGATCTGCAGCCACCATCAGCGGAATTACTTCATATATGTGTTGCTGGGTGAGGGCAAACGGGGCATGCGGATTATACGGGATAATGTCAGCAAGCCGTTTGTCAGATTTTTCCTGTAGCAGGTTGATGGCCCTGGCATAATTGTGCAGGCGGTTGTTATCTACCACCGGTAACTCAGAAACCCGCATTGCATGCATGTATTCCAATGCAGCACTTACCGTATCGGTTAGCCGCAGTGGCGACAAAGAATCATGGATGAGGGATGCTGCTATCATTGATTACAAAAATAACGAAATGATGAGGGGTTTTGATACCCATGTCAGCGAAATGGGGTTAAATATTACACAAACTTTACCATGTGTGGGTGTCTTCGTTGTGCCAGGTGTTTTGGAGTTTCATGGCAGTTTCCAGCAACAGCCGGGCACAGCCCTGTCCGCCTCCAACTGAAAGGATCCATTCGCATATTTCCTGTATATCATAGGCCGCATCGGCGGGGCAAACGGAGAGTCCGGCTCTTTTGAGGATTGGGAAATCTGGCATATCGTCTCCTACATAAGCCACTTGCTTTGCAGTTACTCCAAAGTCGGCACATACTTTTTCGAAGGCCGCCATTTTGTTTTTCTGGCCCAGGTAAATTTCTTTGATTCCCAGCCCCTGAAAGCGATGCAGCATCCCCTGGCTGTTTCCGCCACTGATGATGGCAATGTTGTACCCCTGTTTCACCGCATGCTGTAAGGCAAATCCGTCTTTAATGTTTACACTGCGCAGCATGTGACCTTCTTCGGTTACCAGTACATTGCCTGTGGTAAGAACACCATCAATATCGAAAATGAAGGTTTTGAGGGTACTGAGTTTTTGGAGTGCAGCTTCGTTCATGGGTGCAAAGTTCCATGAAATTTAAGGTGGACTCAAATTTCTTTTTCTGATAAAAGTAAAATCATCGCTGAAGGAGCAGACGCGTGGTTTTTACGCCAGTTTCAGATGTAAGCCGTATAAGATAAATGCCGTTCTCGATTTCTTGTGGCAAAACAACCTGTTCTAAATTTTTAGCGGTGTGTTTCAGCACCAAACGGCCCCGCATATCCCACATGGAAATTTCGGCGGTTTCTCCTGTTTGAACGCGCATCTGAATCTGGTGTGAGGCAGGGTTGGGAAATAGCCAAACGCCTTCTTGGGTAAAGGATTCGGTACTCAGGTTTTGACCAAATACATCACGACAGTCCAGGTTGGGTTTCATGGGTGTGATGCCGCAACCGCGAAAGGCGAAATTCTGGCACAGCGAAATGTAGTGCTTGATGGCTCTCTGTTCGGATATGGTAATGGTGTCTCGTTTACACCAGTTGTCTGATGGCAGCAGGGTTACGGTGGGGTACATGCTTTCACCCAACTCGTTCACATGGCCTAGTCCCAGGGAATGGCCCATTTCGTGAAACATCACATACCTGAATTTGGCTGCGCCTGCGGGTGGTTGTCCTTTCCCGTAATACCAGTTTTGCTGGGTATTGAAACGAAGCAGTTGTGTTTGGTTGTGGTAAAAAGTTTCTGCACCTAGAATACAGGAGGCCCATAGCCGGTCGTTGAAGCCCACCACACCGAGGGAAGAATCGGGTGCGATAATATGTTTGCCTTGGTTCAGATTCAGCGGGACCCACTGGGTTAAGGGTTCCAGGATGTAGTTTACTCCGGTTTTACAGCGAAATTCCTGCACCACATCGGCAATGGCCTGCTTGATTTCGGGGTTGTTCCAGTACACCGGATGCACGTACCAGGTAACGCCGCCTTTTTTATTATTATCGGTGAGCAAATCATAAACGAGGGGATTGGCCTGCCGGTAACCCATATTGGCCTTTACTTTCAGGGTGTCGGTGGAGAAATAATCTGTTCCGCCGATGTGCACTTTGATTTTGTTTGAAAAAGCCACTGGCATTTCCAGTTTTATTTCGGTATTGCTCCAGCTGATATAGTTGAAACCATTGCCGGTGGCGGCATCAGTGTAGGTGTTTCCTTCGCGAAAAAAAGACACATAAGAACTGCCTCGGGAAGCGCCAAAACCGCTTCCTGTGATGGTAAGCACTTCGCCTTTACCACCTATGATTAGTTTGGGTGATATACTGGAAATCTGCTGCGCAAAGATGAATCCCCCGCAACACGAAATGCATGTAAATAGCAGTTTTTTAATGTGTAGCATGGTTCAAAGATAAGGAAAGCTATGTTTTTGATTTCGGCTCGGTATGTCAATTAATACTTGTAAATATCAAATGGTTTTATTACATTTGTTAATATGAAAAAGCTTTTACTATTTTTGTTCTTTTTAATGTCGGTATATACTATGAATGCCCAAATCGGTGAAGTAAAAGTAGATGGAGCGTATGCTAAAATTTACGATGAAAACGGGAGATATACCAACCGTACAATACTTCTGGGCAGCAATAAAACACTTGCAGGGTATAACAGTCAGTATATTGTAGTGGTAGATCGCGCTTATGCAAGAATTTATGATGCAACAGGTAAAGATTTGAATAAATCTATTCTGCTGGGTGACAATAAATACATCAAGCATGTTTCCGGATCGGCCATATTGGTCAAGGACGGAAACTATGTCAAGTATTACGATTTTGACGGAAGGTATACCAACAAGTCCACGTTGGATAAATAGTGACAGGTCGCGCCTTTCACTATTAATCATCCCCCAGGTACACATTCATCTCGAACTGTCCCTCTTTTTCCAGGATACCATCGCGGGTAATTTTGCCGCTGCCTTGCATATATCCCTTGTGAAAATCGCCTTCATACAGGCATTCTCCTGCAATGTCAAAGACCGGCAAATCGCCGTTCTTGCTGATAAAAAGCTTGCCTTTGCCATGCATTTGTCCCATGCGGATTTCTCCCTCATAGCGGTTGCCGTTCAGCCAGTAAATTTTTCCAAATCCTGAGTCGATGCTCCCTTTTTTTATCACAAACATGGAGGCCTGTTGTTTGCCTTTGGTAAACCCGTTTGGATAAACCGAATCATTGTACCAGAAACCTTTAAGGGTATCGCGAAAACCGCTGCCATTTCGGTTCTTGCCCGCAAAAGCCATGCTGCCTTTGCCATGCAGGCGGCCATTGATCCAATTGCCTTTGAAAACGGAGCCATCCGCGTAGGTCATGGTTCCCGTGCCATGCATTTTACCATTGCGCCAGCTGCCGGTATACTGGCTAATTTCACCTTCCCAAAGCATGGTTCCAACGCCTTGAACGCAGTCGCCTGAAATACACTGTGCATCTAGATTTGCAGCAGCAGCCCAGCCCAATATCCAAAACATCCACCGCAAAATCATGAAGACAAAGCTACATAAATTATGCCGTTATGGCTTAAACAGTTTGTTGTAAAAATATTCTCCAAGCAATGCCATGGGGATGTACGCCAGTAAAAGGTCTGCGGCTATAAACCACCAGGGTGCGGGTATCATAAAGCAGGCGGAAATACCGCCCATCAGGAATATGATACCTACGATGAGTGCATATCTGCGGGTTTCTTTGGGTTTTAGCCAGCACATGAGAATGGCGCCGCTAAGGGTACCAAATGCATGGGCCAGAAAAGGAAACAGAAAATGAATGGGCAGGGCATTTTTAAAGCCGGCTGGTGCAGGAAACCATTGTTGGCCCAGCCATACAAAACACATATTGATGATGCTGCCTGCAAACAGTGCAGCGATGACGCGGGATAGGTTTAGTAGGAATTTCATGGTGCAATGATAGTGAAATACGCTGCCTTGATTTATGATTTTGATAAACTTACTCCACCGTTACACTCTTCGCCAAATTCCTCGGCTGATCCACGTTGCAACCGCGCATGACTGCAATATGGTAGCTCAGTAGCTGTAAAGGAATGGTGTTAATCAGCGGGCTGAAGCTTTCTTCGGTTTCGGGTACTTCAATGATATGGTCAGCAAGGTTGTTAAGGCCGGTATTGCCCTCGG
>JBILTS010000024.1:0-22893 GCA_044371405.1 Bacteroidia bacterium | reverse complement strand
ATTGCGCTTTAAACCGTTGTTCTTAATTTCATATAGTTTCCTTTCGCTGTCATCCAGCAATACAAAACTGTCTTCAGAATCATCAAAGGCATCATGGGCAATTTCACCGCTAACCCTGATCAGTTCTCGCTGAATCATTTTCTGCGTCAAAATCCTGGCGTGGAAGGTGATATTTGCGGCACTGGTTACCTTGTTGGTAAGCATGGCCAGGTAATAGCTTCCGCCAATCAGCTCAAGTTCATTGGTGGAACGCAGGTGATTATTGACAGTAAGCAGATCTACTGCAGTTTTACCCTCATTGTTCAGCGCACTGATTGCACGAAAAACCACTTTGTTTTCCGGGGCGTAGAAGTGGGCCTCTGACAAAATGTCAATAACCTCACTGATTTTTTCACTTTCCAGCATCATAGCACCCAGCACCGCCTCTTCAAGGTCTCTGGCGTGAGGAGGCACACGGCCCTGATAATCGGCCGGTAACATTGGAGCATTCTTGCGTTTGCGGTTGGTATTGCTGATGGGGTCCATAGGACTAACAAAATTATGTTTTTTAACCGCAGTCAGCAGGGCAAATCGCATCTAAATTTTTGAACATTGGGCGTGGATGAAAGGTGAATAACTAATCCTTAATGGCAGATTGTCATGCAGGCATTGACAATATAGTGTCTGGCTTAAAATTTGTTCACTGTACACTTAACCACACAATTATACCGTTTGTGTGTTAGTCATCATATTAAACCATTTATAGACATTAATTTTGTAAGAAGGGACATCATCACATGGAAGCCAAATTTTCGCCACGGGTAAAGGAAGTTATTCAGTTCAGCAGGGAAGAAGCCATTCGGCTAGGTCATGACTATATCGGTTGTGAGCATTTGTTGTTGGGCATCATCAGGGAAGGAGAAGGAAAAGCGCTGCAAACCCTTCGTTTGCTTGATATTGATACCATCCGCCTCAAAAAGTCTATTGAAGACACCATCAAGTCAACCGCAAACCGCACCACCAATCTTGGCAACATTCCGCTGACCAAGCAAGCTGAAAAAGCACTGAAAATAACCTATCTGGAGGCCAAAATTTTCAAAACCGATTTAATCGGTACCGAACACCTACTGCTCAGCATCCTTCGGGATGAAGACAACACCGCTTCCAAGGTACTTGCCCATTACGGTATAACCTACGATATATTCAAGTCGGCACTGGAAGAAGGCATTGATACGCAATCGCCAAAGGCAGAATCTCCCGGAGATGAGCAGGACAATCCCGAAGATTTTTACCGCGAGGAACAGAAAGCCACGGAGGCAAGGAAGGGCAAAGGCAAGAGCAAAACACCGGTGCTGGATAATTTTGGTCGTGATCTTACCAAATCTGCAGAGGAAGGAAAACTGGATCCAATCGTGGGTCGTGAAAAAGAAATAGAGCGCGTGAGCCAGATACTGAGCCGCCGTAAAAAGAACAATCCTGTGCTGATTGGCGAACCCGGTGTGGGTAAAACCGCCATTGCAGAAGGACTTGCCTTACGCATAGTGCAAAGAAAGGTGAGCAGGGTGCTTTTCAATAAGCGTGTGGTAAGTTTGGATATTGCCAGTATGGTGGCCGGCACCAAATACCGCGGTCAGTTTGAAGAGCGCATGAAAGCCCTGATGATGGAGCTGGAAAAGGCAGATGATGTGATTTTGTTTATTGATGAAATACACACCATCGTAGGAGCCGGCGGTGCCAGCGGATCGCTGGATGCAAGCAACATGTTCAAACCGGCCCTCGCCCGAGGTGAAATACAGTGTATCGGTGCAACTACCCTGGATGAATACAGGCAGTATATAGAAAAAGACGGAGCCCTGGAGCGTCGTTTTCAAATGGTAATGATAGAACCTGCCACGCCAGAAGAAAGTGTGGAGATTCTGAATAATATCCGTGAAAAATATGAGGACCACCACGGTGTGGTATATACGCCCGAGGCGGTGAAAGCATGCGTGGATCTGAGTGTTCGTTACATGAGCGACAGGCATTTACCTGATAAAGCCATCGACATCCTGGATGAGGCAGGTGCGCGCGTACACATCAGCAATATTCATGTGCCTTCTGAAATTGTAAATCTTGAGGCTAGGATTGAGGAGATTAAAGTGGAGAAAAACAGGGTTGTGAAGAGTCAAGATTTCGAGGAAGCAGCACGCCTGCGTGATGATGAGAAACGATTGCTGGAGGAGCTGGAAACCGCCAAGGCACAGTGGGAGGCACAGTCGGCGAATGAGAAATTTACCGTTTCGGAAGATGATATCGCTGATGTAGTGAGCATGATGACCGGTATACCGGTGAAAAGAATGGCGGAAGATGAAAGCAGACGCCTGCTGAAAATGGCCGATACGCTGAAAGGCAGGGTGGTAGGGCAGGATAAAGCCGTTGAAAAACTCACAAAAACCATTCAGCGTACCCGTGCCGGTTTCAAAGAGCCCAACAGACCTATCGGTTCGTTTATTTTTCTGGGGCCTACGGGTGTCGGTAAAACAGAGCTAGCCAAGGCCTTGTCAGAGTTTCTGTTTGATTCGGATGATGCCATGATCCGCATTGACATGAGCGAATACATGGAAAAATTTGCAGTCAGCCGTTTGGTAGGAGCGCCTCCCGGTTATGTTGGTTATGAAGAGGGCGGACTTCTCACTGAAAAAGTGCGTCGCAAGCCCTACAGCGTTATATTGTTTGATGAAGTAGAGAAAGCACACCCCGATGTGTTTAATCTGTTGCTGCAAGTGCTGGATGAAGGTCAGATGACCGACAGTTTGGGTCGTAAGATAGACTTCCGAAATACCGTGATTATCATGACCTCAAATATTGGTTCGCGCACACTCAAGGATTTTGGCACCGGCGTCGGGTTTGCCACAGGCACCAAAGAGGCCTCGAAGGAAAAGGAAAGCAAACAGGTGATTGAAACTCAGCTGAAGAAGTTTTTCTCACCTGAATTCCTGAACAGGATTGATGACATTATCGTATTCAACAGTCTTGGCAAAGATGAAATCATCCATATCCTGGATTTGCGCATGGCTAAAATGCTAAAGCGCATCGCAGATTTGGGCTACAATATCAATATGACCAAGGCCGCCAAGGAGTTTTTGGCCAACAAGGGCTTTGATCCTGATTTTGGTGCCCGTCCGCTGCAGCGTGCGTTGCAGAAATACCTGGAGGAACCGCTGGCGGAGGAAGTATTGAAAGGTAATCTGAAAGAAGGCAGTGAGTTGAAGGTGGATCACAAAAAGGATAGTGAAGAGCTTAGCATGACCACCGTAAAATCTAAATCCAAGGAAATAGATAAAAAAGAAGACTAAAAAGTACTGAAATTTCTTATGAAAGCCCCGCCAATTGGCAGGGCTTTCTTTTTCTGTCTGTAGTTCTAATTGACTGTTCGACCCCACCGGGGTAGCGGTTCGGTTTTATCGTTACCCCCTCGCTGCGCTTCGGGTTACTAATATATGACCCCTCCGGGGTCGCAGGATAGGTTTAGTGTGTGAGACCCTACGCTGCGCTTCGGGTTATTAGGATTCGATCCCTACAGGGTCGGTATTGTATAATGTGCATGTAAGTAATACAATACTATTATTAAAGATTAATTTAGGTTTCACTACATCTTTCATTACATCGTGTAATAAACAAAAAAGGCACCCGTTTGGGTGCCTTTTTTGTTAGCTATTACTAACAGCAATTACTTGCTGATGGTGATTCTGCGAACTGCGGTGTTTTCGCCGGAGCTTACACGTACCATGTAAACACCATCTGAAAGGTTACCGCTGTTGATGTTCAACAGGCCATTGTTTTCTGCACTGATTTGTTTAACTACAGCGCCTGACATGTTGGTAATTACAATGTTCAGGTTTTTGCCGAAGCTGCTCTTCACAGACAGGTTGAACTGACCGTTGTTGGGGTTAGGGAACACAGCTACACCGGTTGTTTCCAGGTCTTTCACTGAAGCACGGTTCATAACCACTTTCTTGGTTACGCTGCATTCGCAGAAAGGAGCAGTGGTAGATCTTGCACGCATGGTAACGTCATAAGCACCATCTGCCTGGAAGTCATACTGAGTTTCAGCATTAACACCGCTGGTAGTATTGGTACCACCACCCTGGAATACCCAGTTGTACTGAACTTTGTCTTGTCCGCCAGCTACGCCGGTAGATGCGTTCAAAGGATTCAGTTTCACACCGCGGAAGCCATAGGCGTAGTCGGTATTGATTGTGAAATCACAAGTGCGGGGGCCTTCAAAGATGTTTACAGGAATTACCATTGAATCTGTGCAACCACCAGCTATGCTTGCATACAGGGTAACGTTCGGAGAGAACGCTTTGTTGTATGTGTGCACGGGCTTGGATGAAGTAGAGGTAGTACCATCACCGAAGTTCCACAGCCAGCTGATATCGCCCTGAGGCCATGTGCTGGTGTTGTCGAAAGTCATTGGCTTACCAAGACAAACGCTTTGTGCGGTGAAAGATGCTTTGGGCTGAATACCAACAGTCAGGGCTTTGGTGAATGTGCCTTTACATCCGTTCATCAGTTCAATGTTGTAGGTAACAGTTTTTGGACCCAGTGAGCTCCAGCTGTATTTGGGGCTCTCCAGGATGGAAGTACCACCATCACCAAATGTCCAGGAGTAGTTTTTCACTGTTCCACCGGCACCGCTCACAGTAGGAGTGGTGTTGGTAAATTCGGTCGCTGTGCGTGAGCAGGCAGGTGTATTTACGAATGACACCTTGGGGCTTTCCAGCACAGTAAATGTCAATGGGAAAGAATCTTTACATCCGAATACACTGGTAACTGAAAGCTTAACAGTTTTGCTGCCGGGCGTACCAAACACTTTTTTGGTGTCATCTTCGGTAGAATAGGTGTTGTCACCGAAGTTCCAGTAAGAACCAAAGGTGCCAGAGGCGATGGTAGACTTGTTAGCAAAGGCATATTCATCGTTATCACAAGATCCTGCTACCTGTGTGAAAGATGCTTTCGGGGTAGGGAACTGATACACACGCTGGCTTGAAGTTCCAACGCAGCCGTTCAGGTCTGCAGTTAAGGTAACTACATAAGAACCAGGGGTGCTGTACTTATACTTAACAGTGGTATTGTTGTCAATTTTATTTTGACCATTGCCCCAGTTCCAGTTAGACACGATACCGGTTGATGGGGTAGTCTGGTTGATGAATACCAAATCCTGACCTTCGCATGCATTTTGTTTTGAGAATTTAACTGTAGGTATGGGATTTACCACTATGTCAGCACTGTCAATAGATACAAATCCATAGGGTAATGTTCTTGCGTACATCTTAACCCTGTAAGTACCTGCCTTAGGGAACTGGAATACAGGTGAAGGAGCCGCAGAAGTATCGGAAGCTACGCCGGTTCCAAAATTCCAGAAGAATTCCATAGAACCGCTACGTACTGTGCTGGCCTGATCAAATGCTACTGACTCACCGTCACATATTTTGGTAGCATATTTGAAGTCAGCTACGATGGTAGGATAAATCAATACATCGCGCTTGATGAATGTATCACAACCATTGCCCAAATCAGTGATTTTGGTAACCACTGTGATCATGCTGTCTTCATATGCAGCATTGGATGTTTCAAATTTTACCTCCAGATCATTGGTGCCTGTAGCATGTTTGCTGATGCTGCCGGTACCACTTAACAGGGTGCCTTTTACAGTTTGGGCAAATACTGAAGCAGTCCATTTTTTACCGGTAGATGAACCGGTGCCGTCCCAATAATCAGCATTAGAGTAGGCCCTGGGTGAGTTCACGTGGTAATAAACAGGTTTTTTAATCTGAGTAACATCATTACCCCTTCCCAATTGGTAGAACGCCAGCGTTGGTGAAGTTCCCTTGCTGTATTTTCCACCGCCGGGGGCTGGTTTAACATCAGTTACGAAGACAATAGAATCGTTGGCTGCGTTATCATCTGGAATATCGATGAAAACAGCAACGCGTACCCTGCCTAGAGCATTGATTCTGATTGGTACCGAAAAACTTACCAAGTTAGTATCATTGGTTAGCAATCTTTTGGTAACGGTGCGTGTAGTTTTGGGACCACCTGTGTAAGAATAAGCTACATTAAAATTATATGCTGTGTCTTGGGTGTAAAGATTTTTTACCTGGATATTCAGATTTTGCTCCCAACCTGCACAGATACTTGAAGGGACCGACAGATTTGAACTAACGGCCTGAATGTCCATGAAATTTTCCATGGCACCACGATCAGATTTTACTGGATTTCTGTTTTTTCCATTATTTTCAGTAGGCGCATTGGCTGTTGTATTCACGTTGTTCTGGGTCATGAATTCACGTGGACGGAAATCGCGTGTGGTAACATTGGTAAACAATGGGTCAGCGTAAATATCTCCAATTTGTCCACCCGCTCCTGAAGTTTTCCAGCTATTATAGTCATACATATAACCTGCTGTTGGGTAATATCCATAAAAACCCCACCCAGAGAAAGGTGCGAAAATATGGTTATTGGTGAAAGTCATGTTCGTGCTGGTAGTCCAATATTGGAAACCCCAGTAGTAAGGTGTATTGTCATAAAAAATATTTCCTTCATATGTAGTTCTGGCAGTACCAGTTCCGTAGGTAAACCAGTTGTAGTAGTTCCAACCGAAACCTGCAGTAACGTTGAAGTTCAATGTGTTTTGTTTGAATAGAACCTGACCGGTACTGTTAGCGCTGCTATATAGACCGTAGGTGTAGTAGCCGCCACGGGTGTGGGTAGCAATATTTGATGACCATAAATGGTTGCCAGTACCTGCAACAGTAAAGAAGCAATAAACATAACCATAAGGACCACTTTGTTGCAATTCATCAATGGTGTTGCGGGTTATATTCCATGATCCATTGTTGCAATAAATACCGTACATATTCCAAAACGAATATGCAGTGCTCAAAGAGATATTATTTTTTATGAAGTTGTCAGAAATTGCCCATTCGTAGGAAGCAGGTGTTTGACCAGAACAGTAAATCGCAGCAAAGTTGGCGTTGGGACGACAATCGCGAATAGTGTTTCTGCGAATGTTGTAGTCATTGCCACCGTTACAATAAATACCTTGAACATATCCATTGTTCAAGCTGCTACTGGTGCCATTATTTCTAAGATTTGTGATGATGTTGTCATCTATGTTGCAGAAGGTATTCAACTGCGCAAAAATCCCCAGGTTTCCACCTGTGTTAGTCATAATATTGGTTACCCTGTTGCCTCTTATTGAAGTAGGGTAAGTAGAAGTACCTGTAACAACGCCCACCTGAATATTCCAGTTTGTGTTATTAGCACCGGTAACCGTTGCGTTTAAAAATGGTAAATCATGAACGTTGTTTGAGTCTACCCTGTTACTTCTGCTGCTTACTCCATTGTAGATCATGTAAACAGGATAGATAGCAGTGCCGGGAAGGCTGGAAGTTACATTAGCACGGCTTACGTCGTTGTTTGCAATTACAGTTCCATTTGAGTAGGCGGAATTGATTCCATAGGCAAAGAAGTTCTGAATAGTATTGCCGCGGAATGTGTTGTTGTAGGCTGTGGTTGTGTAGTTAATACTGTTTTGAACCTCAAAAATACCGGCGAAAGGTCCTGGACTGTTGAGGTTGGTAGTTCTCATTACATTGTTAACAATGAAGTTG
This sequence comes from Bacteroidia bacterium, assembly GCA_044371405.1. Classification (GTDB taxonomy): domain Bacteria; phylum Bacteroidota; class Bacteroidia; order NS11-12g; family UBA955; genus RGEC01. Next base: position 15,256 of record JBILTS010000024.1, on the reverse strand, counting down.
TTGCTGCCATTAGCAGTTCCGGACATGCCCGACATGTTAATCAATGAAGTTGATGTTGAGAAAGCAATGTAGGCACCTCCACCGGATGAAACACCAACGGTTAACGATGTGAACTGCAATGTGCAGCGTTGAACGATGTTGAAATCAGCATCAGAAGTGAAGCGGATTCCCATCACATTGGAGGCCGTCCCTGTGTTGCTTATGGTCAGATTGTCAATGTTGAAATAATCTGTGCCAATCATGCGGAAAACCTCGGGAGTACCGGGTGCACTTACAGTGTAGCCATTACCGTTAATTCTGAAGGTATTGGTACTGGTTGTAGGATTGGTGCCGGGCTGGGTAAACGCTACGGTTCCCACTTCCGTGATGTTGCTAAGTACGTTAACGGTTACCGGACCGGAAACGCCTGAAGAATTGAACGCTGAGGCCAGCGCTGAAAATGTTGAGTAAGTACCACCCGTTCCTACGGTAATGGTACCGGTCAACTGGGCTTTTACCCACCCCGAACCGGTGAGCATTAAACCCAGGGCAACGGCTTTGAGACCATTGCGCTTGATGGTTTTGTAAATTGTATTCATACAGTGAGTTTAAATGTAGTTTGGCTACAATATTAAGACATAGCTACCAAAAAATGAATATTCCACCTTTTTTTTTGGTGTCGTTCGATCATGAAATGCTTGAAATGCCTAATATGCAGGGCAATAGGTATTAGTTTTCATGGAATTTTGACATTTCCATGACTATTATTACGACTTATTACAACAAAACCCGGCGGATTTGCAGGAATCTGGTTTTGTAATATCGTGAATTTAGCACATCATATCGTATTCCGCCATGCACAGCCGAGTGTATAAAATAAATATCGGTGGGGGTTACTTCCGTGATGATGCCTACATGCCCGATACTGCGGCTTCGGCTATTGGAACCGGTGAAGCAAATTATGTCACCCGGGCGGGCTGATTGGGGATGAACCTTGATACCATGTTTGAAATAGCTTGTAGCAGACGGACTTAGTAACATGTTTTGTGTTTGGCTGAAACAATACATCACAAAACCGCTGCAGTCAAAACCACCTGGTTTTTTTCCTCCGTAGCGGTATGGAGTGCCTAAATGCTGCTCAGCAAAACTGATCAGCCGGTTTATCTCTACGATGCGGCTGGCAACAGTATCAGGAATAATGGCGCCGAGAGAATCTTCGCCAAACTGGATTGTATCGCCGGGATTTTTACTCCAGGTTTCTACGCCAAAGAACGCAATTGCGGCAATGAGTATAAATTTTCTCATGGCAGGGAAGCTTTGAATGCGGAGTAGCGATTGGTGAATGTTTGGCCAACTTTGCCGCCCAGTTCCTGCCATTTATCGGCTATGGCTTTCACCCGGTTATCGGGATTGGGGTGCGTGCTTAGCCACTGAGGTGCACCTGCGCTTTGTCCTTGATCGATTAGTTTCTGAAAAAATCCGGCAGCCCCTTTGGCATTGTAGGCAGTGGGATAAAGCCAATTTACTGAAGCCATATCCGATTGGGACTCGTTTTCGCGGCTGTACTGGAGCAGTTTAATCTGGGCAGCAATACGCACAAGCTGGCCTTTGTCTTTGCCAAAAACGATATCAAACAGCACCCCAAGTCCATACTGACGGGTGAGGGCATCTGTGCTGTGCCTCAAATCGGCGTGGGCCATTTCGTGTCCCATTACCCCGGCGAGCTGGTCTTCACTTTCCAGATATTTGATGATGGCGGTATAAAAATATATGTATCCACCCGGGGCACAAAAAGCATTGAGCGTGGTATCATCTTTTATAACACGAATTCGCCATACAAACTCTTTCTCATAATTTAGTTCGTTGTGAATGAGAATGCTGTCTCTCAGGTCATACATGTATTTGTAGATAGCCGGGTATTTTGCGGAATCCAGCACCTGAACATCAGGGTTGTTTTCAATTTCATCTGCCACCTGTTTTCCCAGGTCCAGATCATCCTGAATGGTAAATATATTGATGCTTCCATCCTTGTCCCTGCATGCCTGGAACAGTCCGATCAGTGATGCAGATACCAGTGCAAAAACCAAAAATTTGACAGCTGTTTTCATAGGGATAAATACATCAACAAAAACTGTTCCGAAACTAATTTTATTGCCCTGATAGCATTAAAAAGGGTACCCTATGCCAATGGCCAATGCGGTTTCTTTTACCAGATAATTGTTGAAACCCAGGAAGTTTTCTTTGTTTAGCAGCCATCTTTGACCTTCAGGTTTTGCTGGATCCCGAAGGGGCAGGCCCCAATCAAGGCGGAAGAGAAAAAATTTGAAATCAAACCGGAAACCGATACCGGTATTCATAGCCAGTTCCTGGCCCCATGTAGCGGGGTTCAGGGTTCCGGTGGTTTGTGGCTGTCCGGCTCTTTTCAGGTTCCAGATATTTCCTACATCCAGAAAGAGTGCACTTTCCAAGAATTTTGGTAAGATGGTGAACCGGTATTCAAAATTGGTTTCAAAAAGGAATTCTCCGGAACGGTCAATCAGGGTAAGACTCGTATCGGGCGTGGTTCCGGGCCCCAGTCTTCTTGGCCTCCAGGCCCTTAGACTGTTGCTGCCTCCGATAAAGTATCGCTTGTCATAAGGCACATCGCGGCTGTTGCCGTATGGCAGCACCAAACCCACATTGGCACGAAAAGCGATGGTGTTGAGTTCATCGATGGTTTGTCTTAGCCGCACTTCGCCCTCTAATTTAGCATATTGAAAGTAATTTACCCCCAGGAGGGAATAACTGCTGTCAGCAACAAAACCTTTGCTCAAACTGCGCACCCAACGGTGTAAGTTTCCGCTGGTTTCCAGTCCGGCACGGGTAAATAGGTATGTTTCTCCCGGTTTGGTTCTGTTGTTGGCATAAATTAAGCCCAGTTTGGCTGCAGAAATAAACTGGTCGGTGAAGACTCGTTTTACAAAATCCTGATCCAGGGCGGGGAGACGAGGTAAAAATGAAGGGTCGAGTCGATTTCGGTTAAAACTTAGTTCCAAAGGCGTGTAATACCAGCTGAGTTTGGAGCGTATGAACTGAAAGGTTAAACTGGCGGGTAGCGTACTGCGCCTGAAATTGGGATTATTTTCAAACTGATAGGAAAGTGATAACACGGTGTTTCTGCGCTGTGCTTTGGTTAGTTTGTCAATCCCGTTCAGCAGGGTGAAGTGAGGCAAAGAGAGTGAGGCATTGAAACCTTGCTGCAGACCATAAAGTAAATTGCCTGTCTGGTCGCGCCGGATAATGGCTTCGTAGGAAGTGACCGATGAAAGTCGGAAGCTTTCTCCGTGGTGAAACGCATTGCGGTTGTTGAAAGATAAAATGCCGGCCAGACCAAAACTACGCTGGCTCTGGGTTTGAAAGTTAGTGCCCGAGGTGCCCTGAGGGGAATACAATCCCTGCGGTTCGAAGGAAACATTCATTCGCGGGAATGCTTTCGCCACAATGCGTGGGGTGATAATCAGGTTTTGGGTATCTACATCGTACCGAATTTCGATGTAGGAAAACAAGCCGCTTTCGGTAAGTGATTTGTAGGTGTTTTCACCTGCCAGTTGCGAGTATCTGTGGCCACTGTCTATGGCAATCAGTCCGGCCATGGTATTGGCTTTAAACGGATAGTGCCCCATGATGAGCAACTTGCCGTTTGTCCAAACAGAATCGGGAAATTGGTTGGATAGGTAAATGTCGCTGCTCTCTATTTTCAGGGTGGGTCTGCCAAATTTATATTGTCGGAATGGTTTTCCATCTTTGGCCAAGTCCATTTTAAGGTATACGGCGGCTTCCTGTTTGTTTTTTAGTGTATCCAGTTCAAAATAGAAATTATCCTGATTGATGCTGTAATAGCCATTATTTCGCATAGCCCGCGCAATGAATTCTCTTGACTGATTGAGTTTATTGAGATCGGCTGGCCACCAAACCCGGAAATAATCAGAATTTAGTGTAATGCTGTCGAGCAGTGGTTTTAGTGCAGAATCCGCGGGTTCGCGAAAAAAAGAATTGATCTGGTAGGGATTGCCCATACTCACTTCGTATTTAACCACGGCTTTTCGTCGGGTTTTTTTGATATCGCGAATAACGAACGCATCGAAGTACCCCATGTTGTGCAGGTAATTGGCAATATTATCGGCTGATAAATGGGTTAATCCGGTATCAAGCAGAACCGGCGGTTCTCCAAAATCTTCGCGCAGCTTTTTCCTCCATGATTGTTTTTCATTGGCTTCCTCATTTTTATAGGTGGTGCCCAGCGAATACAGCCAAAGGTAGATGGGGATTCTGTTGAAAAGCACCCGTTTGTTCGAGCGGTGCAGAATTTGAGCGGTTAAGTCGGAAGCTTTTATTTTGTTTTCACCGGCTTTTTTCTTTTCACGGGTAAGTGTTACGATATTTTTTTTAAGCAGGTATTCGCCTTTAGGGATGCCTTTTTTAACGCCGCAGCTGTTCAATATCCATAGCATCAGAAAAAAAACCGGAATGATTTTTCGGGGATGTATATCATATTTGCTAACGGAAAATGCCATCAAATGCAGAGATAAAACAATATTCGGCACTGCGAATGCCGAAGTACAGGCAAAAATATGGCCAATTCATGGTGGAAGGCAGAAAGAATGTTCTTGAAGTATTCCACAGTGACTGGAAGATAGTCAGAATATTGGCCACTTTGGAGGGAATTGAAGGGTTGAGTTTGCCCTTTACACCGGAAATGATCAGTAAGCAGGATTATGCCAGAATCAGCCAGATGGATACGCCGCCGGGGCTTTGCGCTATTGTGGAAATGCAGGAATGGAAAGCATCGCAAATTGACTTTAGTCAGCATATAGTGCTGGCACTGGACGGAATCTCTGATCCGGGAAACCTGGGCACGTTACTAAGGACTGCAGACTGGTTCGGTTTCAGGCAGGTTCTGCTGTCTGATGATTGTACCGATGTTTACAATGCCAAGTGCATAGCTGCCAGCATGGGATCATTCACCCGCATGAAATGGGTGTATGGTAATTTACCGGCACTGCTGCCGGGGAGCAATGTGGTGGGTTGTTTCATGGATGGAGAAAGTTTGCATGAGATGGAAACCGATTTCCCCATGGTGCTGATGGTGGGCAGTGAGGCCCACGGCATCAGGAGGGAGGCCGCAGCGATGGTGAAAAGGCGCATTAGCATACCCGGCGATGGGCACACCGAGAGTTTGAATGCGGCGGTGGCTGCCGGTATTGTGATGCACTCGCTTTTTGAGCGAATAAAAAAGGGTTGAGCACAACATATTCGGCCTGAAATTTGTTATATTTGTAGGGAATGGCCACAGAGATTTTAAATCGTCTGGATGCGTTTATCCGCAAGTATTACCTGCATAAGCTAATACGCGGTATGATGCTGTCTGTGGCATTGCTGCTGGGTCTTTTTCTACTGATTACATTTTCAGAGTATTTTGCCTTCTTTTCAGTTGGAATCAGAACAGTATTATTCTGGTGTTACGTTGCGCTGACTGCGGCTGTTCTTTGGCACTGGATTGCCCGCCCAATGTTCGGAATGTATCGGTTGGGTTCAGTAATATCCTACGATGAGGCCGCGAGGATTATTGGAACTCACTTTGGGTCGGTGCAGGACAAGTTGCTCAACCTGCTTCAGTTGGAGGCCATGGCCCGCCAGCATCCTGAAAGTGCACTATTGCTGGCCGGTATTGATCAAAAGATTCGCGAGCTTAAGCCCATTCCGTTTTCAGGGGCCATAAACCTAAGGGCAAATCGTAAATATTTGAAGTTTGCATTGCCTCCGGTGGTGTTGCTTTTTTTGCTGCTGCTTTTTCAAAGTCACATCATCAAAGATGGCAGCAAGCGATTTTTTCAGTATAACAAACATTTTGAAAAGCAGGCGCCATTTGCGTTTCGGCTGATTAATAATGAACTTTCCTGTCGGAGGGGTTCATCATTCACTTTAGAATTGACTTTTGATGGACGGAGTTTGCCGGAAGAAGCGTTTTTACTGTTGAAAGGACAGCGGATTAAGCTCGTTAATAAAGGTCCAAACCGCTACAGTTACGAAATCAACAATGTGCAGGAAGATATGACCTTGCAGTTTGAGGCCATGGGTTTTTCTTCCAGGCCTTATTTGCTAAAACTGATGCCTGACCCTGCCATGACAGATGCCGAGGCCGTGGTGGTTTATCCCGCCTACACAGGTAAGGGAACCGAGAAGTTTAGCAATACCACTGATTTTACGCTGCCCGAGGGCAGTGCCATTTCTTGGAATTTCAGGGCACGCGATGCTGAGTTGCTGGAGGTTTTAAGGGGAGGAAAAAAAGAGAATATCAAGGCAAAAAACTCGGTTTTTTCATACCGAATGGTTTGTTCCGGGCAGGAGCTGATTCGCGTATTGCCTAAACATCCCAAATCAGCCGGTGCCGATACCCTACAGTATCGTATTGCTGTCATTGCCGATCAGTTTCCTGAAATTTCGGTAGAAAAAAAGGATGACAGCAGCAGTGTGCGTCGATTCTGGTTTGTGGGTGCCGCATCTGATGACTACGCGGTTAGTCAGGTTGTGCTTAAATATCGATTTACAGAAACAGATAATAACGAAAAATTGAGGTCGGGCTGGATGGTATTGCCTGTAAAAAATGCGGGTGGGCAGCGTGTAGATTTTCTTTACGGACTGGATATGGATGCACTGGGTATGGCACCCGGTGAGGAAGTGGAATATTTTTTCGAGGTCAAGGATAACGACGGAATTCATGGACCAAAGACATCCAAAACAGCGGCTCAGGCATTGCGCAGGCAAACCTTGAAAGAGGTAAGAAATGATGCAGATAAAACCGGTGAAAAAGTGCAGCAAATGATGCAGCAGGCCTTTAACCAAAGTCGGCAAATGCAAAAAGAAGCACTGGAGTTGCAGCAAAAGCTTAATACAGGTAAAAACATGGCCTGGGAAGAAAAGCAGCGGGTGGAAGATTTGCTGAAAAAGCAGTTGGAACTGGAGAAGAAAATAGAGGCGATGCGGGAGCAACAGCAGAAATTACAGCAACAAAAAGAAGAGTTTCAGGCACAAAAACCCGAAACGATGGAACGCAAGAAACAAATGGATGAACTGCTGAAGCAGATGGAAAATCCGGAAATGAAGAAACTCATGGAGGAAATTCAAAAATTGCTGGAGCAGAAAGCATCTAAAGATAAAATTGCCGAGAAGATGAATGAGATGCGGCAAATGAATAAAGAGCAGTCTCGGGATTTGAATCAGCTGATGGAGCAATTTAAGGAGCTGCAGCTGGAGCAGAAGTTGAATGACAATCTGGACCGTTTGAACCGGCTATCCGACAAACAGGAAAAGCTGTCTGAGAAAACCCGACAGCAATCCGGAGATAAGGATGGCAAGCTCAAAGAGCAGCAAGAGAAGCTGAGCGATGAGATGAAAGAGATACGCAAGGATTTGAAGGAAGCCCTGGAGATGAACAAAGCACTGGAAAAGCCCATGAATCTTGATCTTGGTGAGCAGGAGCAGCAACAGGCGGAGTCAAGTCAGGAAAAGGCGGGGAGCGAGCTTCAGAATGGTAAAAATAAGAAGGCCTCGGAAAGCCAAAAGGATGCGGCTGAGCAGATGAAGAAAGCATCAGAAAAGATGCAGAAGAGCATGGAACAGGAGCAGCAAAAGCGTATGGCCGAAGATTATCAGACACTGCGGCTGTTACTGGAAAATCTGGTAGAGACATCGGTGGAGCAGGAAGATATCTTCACGGAGTTGTCTGCCATTAGGGAATACAATCCAAGGTGTGTGGATCTGAACAAGCGGCAGATGGTGGTGCGTGAACAGTGCGCTTTGCTGGAAGACAGTTTGCGAGCACTGGCGAAACGGCAACCCATGGTGAGTACGTTTGTGTCTAAGGAAATTTCAAGAATCAACAATAACATGGATATGGCCCTGGATGGCTTGAAAACCCGCGATCTGAGAGGAGCGGCCATGCGTGAACAGTTTGTGATGACCGGATTGAATAATCTGGCTGTGATGTTGCTGGAAAGTATGCAAAATATGCAGCAAAAAATGTCGCAGCAGAATCAAAAGCAAGGGAAGGGCAGTTGCAGCAATCCGGGTGGAAAAGGGAAAAGCCAGGGCAAGCCGAATAAGGGTGATAAGTTGTCAAAAGGGCAGGAGCAATTGGGGCAGATGCTGCAAGAAATGCAGAAAAAAGGTCAGCAAGGCAAGCCGGGCAAGGAGGGACAGCCCAAGCCCGGGGAAGGACAGCAGGGCAAGGAAATGAATGAGGAGTATGCCAGAATTGCCCTGATGCAGGAGGCCTTGCGCCGCAAGTTGGGTGAATTAAGAAAAGCCATGGAGCAGGGAGGCAATGGCGAGGCATCGAAAACCTTGAGAGAGACGGAAAAATTGATGGAGGAGCAAGAAAAAGAGCTGGTAAACAAACGATTCAATTCTCAGCTGTTCGAGCGGCAAAAGGAAATTCAGACCCGTTTGCTGGAGCACGAAAAGTCTGACCGAAATCAGCAGATGGAGGAACAGCGACAGGCGATTGCCCCAGGCGACTATGCCCCCACGGCTCCGGCTTCGATTCAGCGTTATATGCAGGAAAAACGGATTGAGCGCGAAACGATGAGAAGACCCCCGGCTGAGCTAACGCCATATTTCAGGGAAAAGGTAAATGCTTACCTGCAAAAAATTCAGTAATGCCCTCAAAAGCGCTCATTTTATTTTACGACGGGCATTGTAATTTATGTCACCGGGTGGTTCGGTTTGTGGCGAAGCGGGATAAAAAGCGACTTTTTGCTTTTGCACCCTTGCAGGGTGAAACGGCAGCAGTGCAATTGTCAAAAGAACTGATTAATTCGAATACAGTGGTGTTGCTTGATGGGGAACAAGTTTACATCAAAAGCAGTGCAGTATTTGAGGTGCTGAAAAAAATGGGCTTCCCTTATAGTTTGACGGCTGTTTTGGGTATTCTGCCACAAAGGTTGTGTAACTGGGGATACGATTTGATTGCCCAAAATCGATACCGGTGGTGGGGGAAAAGAGAAATGTGTGAAATTCCATCCAGTATTGATTTATCTAGATTTCTAAAATAAAAAAGCCCGCGGCACTTACGCCGCAGGCCCCATGAAAACACAACACGCAAGTGTTCTAAAACGGAAGTTTATTCTTGGTTTTATCTGATTTTTCGGCTGTTGTAGTATCTGTATTGGTGCTTTCAGCTTGTCCATCGGATTTACGTCCGTCGACGAATGTGATCTCATGTACCACAATTTCGGTGATGTAACGTTTTTGCCCATCTGAGCCGGTGTATTCCCGGTGGGCAAGCTTGCCTTCAATGGCCAGTCGGCTGCCTTTTTTAACGAAGCGCTCTACCACATCGGCCTGCTTTCCCCAACATATCAGGTTGTGCCATTCTGTGTGGGTTGTGTAGTCGCCGTTTTCCATGCGGCGTTTCTCGGTGGTGGCCATGCTCATGGCTGCTTTTTTACGGCCGGTGCCAAATTCTTTCACTTCGGGTGTGCGGCCTACATTGCCGATTAATCTAACGGAATTAACTAAGTTTGTCATACGATTTAACATTTAAAATATTTGTTTTCGAAAAATTTGTTGATGCAAAGTTGAATAACCTCAGACATCTCATTCGGTAATGAAACAGTTACTTTCGGTTGCAAGTATTTGTTGTCGTTTGTAATTGAATGTTGTTGTCATGGAAAAGCCGCCTAAACTGCGAAAAGTTTATGTATTATCATTAATTTTGCAGCCCTTTTAAGCAAATATGTTAACGGTATCCAACATTTCACTTCGCTTCGGCAAACGGATTTTATTTGAAGATGTAAACTTAAAATTCACAGCCGGAAACTGCTATGGTATTATCGGTGCCAATGGTGCCGGGAAATCTACTTTGGTGAAAATCATTGCAGGTGAAATTGAGCCCAACACCGGCTCGGTGGATCTGGAGCCCGGCAAGCGAATGGCGGTTTTAAAACAGAATCACTTTGAATTCGATGAGATTCCGGTATTGCAGACAGTGCTGCGGGGCCATCACCGTTTGTGGGCCATCATGGAAGAAAAAGATGCGCTGTACGCCAAAGCTGATTTTACGGATGAAGACGGTATGCGGGCCAGCGAACTGGAAGCGCAATTTGCCGAAATGGATGGCTGGAATGCTGAGAGCGACGCTGCTACATTGCTGAGCAATCTTGGTATTGCGGAGGCGTGGCACGAGAAACTGATGAAGGAACTGAGCGGTAACCAGAAAGTGCGTGTTTTGCTAGCCCAGGCACTGTTTGGTAATCCGGATGTGCTACTGATGGACGAACCTACCAACGATCTGGATGTTGAAACTATTCGTTGGCTTGAAGAGTTTCTGGCCGGATTCGAAAATACAGTACTGGTGGTGAGCCACGACCGACACTTCCTGGACAATGTGTGCACACACGTGTGCGATATCGATTACAGTCGAATCAAGATATTTTCGGGGAACTATTCGTTTTGGTACCAAAGCTCGCAGTTGGCCCTCAGACAGCGCAGCGACCAAAATAAGAAGGCCGAAGAGAAGAAGAAGGAGTTGCAAGAGTTTATTGCCCGATTTAGTGCCAACGTGGCCAAAAGCCGTCAGGCAACTGCCCGTAAGAAAATGCTGGAAAAGCTCGATATTGAAGAGATTCAGCCCAGTACCCGCCGTTATCCCGGTATTATTTTCAAACAGGAAAGGGAGGTTGGAGACCAGATTCTTACGCTCGACAATGTATCCTGCAGCGTGGGTGGAACCAAACTTTTTGGCAACATCAACTTTACGGTGAATAAGGGTGATAAAATTGCCTTTTTAAGCAGAAACACCCTGGCACTTAATACATTATTCAAAATTCTCTGGGGGGAAGTAAAGCCCGATTCAGGTGAAGTAAAATGGGGTGTGACTGTGAAAATGGGTTACCTGCCCAACGATAACAGCGAGTACTTTGAAAAACCCATTAATTTGGTTGACTGGCTTCGTCAGTACAGTGCCGAAAAAGATGAAACCTTTATCAGGGGCTTCCTAGGCAGGATGTTGTTTAGCGGGGAAGAAACCCAAAAGATGTGTAATGTGCTTTCAGGTGGCGAGAAGGTACGCTGCATGCTCAGTAAAATGATGATAGAAAATCCAAACGTGGGAATTTTTGACGAACCCACCAACCACTTGGATCTTGAAAGTATTCAGGCATTAAACAACGGACTTATTGATTTTGCCGGTATTGTGCTTATGCATAGCCATGACCAGGAAGTAATCAATACAGTTGCCAACCGTATCATTGAAATTACCCCCAATGGCATGATCGACAAATACATGACCTACGAGGAATTTGCTGAAGATGATGCCGTGCAGCAGCGAAGGGCAGAGTTGTATGGTGCTGTCAAATAAATCAATAATATACAAAAAAAACATGAAAAATACAAGTAAAATCGTGGGATTGATTGCCATATTGACAATTGCATCCTGTGGCGGAAAAAAAGTAAATCCGGGCAAAACTTTAAAGACATCATCAGATTCTTTCAGCTACACTGTTGGCTACCAGGTGGGGAAATACATGAAGGGCAGTGGTGTAGACAATATTGACTACAGTTCGCTCATAAAGGGTATTGAAGAGGCCCTGAACAAAGACAGCGGTTATGCTGTTTCGGAAAAAGATTTGCAGCGCGTTCAGACGGCTTACATGACCAAGGAACGCGAAAAGAAGTCTAAGTCGTTGAAAGAAGCGGCTGTCAAATGGTTGGCAGACAATGCCAAGAAGCCCGGTGTGATTAAACTTGCAGCGAATGGACAATACAAGGTTATAGCGGCCGGAACCGGAGCAACACCCGGAAAGTATGACACCATTACCTGCAATATGGTAGCCAAAACCCAAAAAGGAACCGTGCTTTTCAATACCAAAGACAGGCAACCTGGGGGCATCACCAGTGATCTTACCGGATTTGCCATGACCCCTGCATTGATGGAAGCGTTTGAGAAATCTGCTGCCGGTGCCAAGTTTGAAGTGTATGCTCCCATGGATGCCACTTCGCCGCTGAGCCAATATGTAAAAAGCTTTGATGAAATGTATGGCATTGCCATTTTTGAGGTGGAGTTTCTGTCGCTGAAAGCGGGGAAACAGCCGGCCGGTAAATAATTTTATTCTTGAATAAGTAGAGATGCCCGTCAGTTGTTGGCGGGCATTTTTATTCATAGGGCCTGGTATTTACACTTTTTGTCCGAATCGGCTCCTTATCTTTGCACCATGACCTTTCGCCGCGTGGTGCCTGCCCATTTGCCCGATTATGAACTGCTGGACACCGGTGGTTTTGAAAAACTGGAGCGGTTTGGCAAATATGTGCTTCGCAGGCCCGAGCCGCAAGCAGTATGGGATAAGGCCATGCCCGAATCTGAATGGCAAAAACAGGCCCATGCATCGTTTTTTCGAAAAGGGGAGAAAGACGCAGAATCCGGTAACTGGCAGGTAAAGCCGGGGATGCCCGACAGGTGGATGGTTTCGTATCAGTTGGGGGCATTAAACCTGCGGATGCGGCTGGCTTTAACGTCATTCAAACATGTTGGTATGTTTCCTGAACAGGCCGAAAACTGGGAATTTATCGCCCATAGTATTTCCCAATGCAATGTGGACCGTCCGCGTGTTTTAAATCTGTTTGCCTACACCGGTGGTGCCTCCCTCGCGGGCTGTGCTGCAGGTGCAGATGTTACCCACGTAGACAGTGTGAAGCAAGTGGTGAGCTGGAGCAAGGAAAACATGGAGGCCTCCGGACTGAAAGATATTCGCTGGGTGGTGGAAGATGCCTTTAAATTCGTTCAGAGAGAGGTAAAGCGCGGCAAAACCTATCACGGAATTATCCTTGATCCTCCTGCTTATGGACGTGGGCCTGACGGAGAAAAATGGATTCTGGAAAAGCAAATCAATGATTTAATTGGCATGTGTGCTCAATTGCTGGAAAAAGAAAATTCTTTTTTGCTGATAAACCTTTACAGCATGGGCTTTTCACCCGTGATAACCGAAAACATGATTGCCGGGCATTTTCCAAATCAAGACTTTCAAAGCGGAGAACTTCTGCTAACTGACAAGGCAGGAAGAAGTTTGCCCACAGGAACGTTCCTGCGGTTTTACCGTTAGCAGACAGCGATAAGCAACAGAATTGCTTAAATTTGTGTCGATTACCTATATGAGAAAACACCTCCTCTTTTTTTCACTTTATTGTTGTTTACTTAGTTTACAGGCCCAGGAAGATATTTTTGCGCTGATGGGCAGAAAAGACCTGACGCTGCAGGAGATTGAGCGCAGGGCAGAAGTTTATTTTCAGCAACATGGAACCGGCAAAGGAAGCGGCAGTAATCAATACCAGCGCTGGTTATATGAGCGCCGTTTTCATACGGATGAAAAGGGTTATTTCATAGAGCCCGAAACCGAAGACAGGGCCTACCATCAGGCGATTAGAAATATGGGGGTGAAAAACCGTGGTGTTTTTACATGGAAAGAAGTGGGTCCAAAGACATGGAATCATAGCAGCAGCTGGAATCCGGGAGTGGGGCGATTAACATCCGTGGCGGTCAATCCGGCGGATGAGAATATCATATATGTGAGCAGCCCCGGTGGCGGCATCTGGAAAACGACCGACGGTGCAAAAACCTGGGTACCGTTAATTGATTTTGTAAATTCCGGCTGGATGGATGTGTATAATTTATGCATGGATCCGAATAATGCTAATACCCTTTACGCTGCACTTACAGGCGGCGGTGTGTTAAAATCTACCAATGCAGGTGAAACCTGGGTTACCACGGGTTCAGGTCCTTCTGGCAGTCGGCAGGTAAAGATTTTTCCGGATAATTCAAACCTGGTTTTTTGTGCTGCTACCAATGGCTTGTGGCGCTCTGTGAACGGCGGTGCCACCTGGAAGCGTGTGGAAACCAGCACTTCTGAGGACGTGGAATTTAATCCGGCAAACAAGGCCATCATGTATGCCAGTGGCAATGGAGGCGCATTTTATGTGCGTCGTTCCATAGATACGGGTAAAACATGGACTGGCATAGATTCCGCAGCAGGAATTTTCAGGTCAGGGCGAACCCTGTTGGCAGTTTCAGCGGCCAATCCAGCCAGGGTGTATGCTCTTCAGGCCGCAGGCAGTGTGATGGGGCGTTTCAGTGTTTCCAACGATACAGGTAAAACTTTTCAAACTACTGTGGTTGGTGATGCTTCCAAAGGAACCAATTATCTTGGCTATTCTGCAGATGGTACCGATACCAAAGGGCAGGCCAATCATGATCTGGCCATTTGCAGCAATCCCCTGAATGCAGATGAGGTTCACATAGCCGGCATTATATGCTTTAAATCGGTAGATGCCGGTAATACCTTTGAAGCAACCACCGTGTGGACCTATCCCAACTGGACAGGATACAACCATGCCGACGTGCATTCACTGGTTTGGGTAAATTCTAACCTTTATTCCACCAGTGACGGAGGCATATTTAGGAGTTCAGACAATGGAGGGGATTGGGAAGAGCTATCAACAGGCCTTGGTATTCGGCAGTTTTATCGCATTGCCTGTTCACCCTTGGAGCCAAGGATTATACTGGGTGGCGCTCAAGATAATGGTACCACCTTCCGCCGCACCGACCGTGTTTGGTATGAGTGGCTGGGTGCCGATGGCATGGATTGTGTTACATCACCCAATGATCCTGATTTGGCCATTGGAACCAGCCAGTTTGGTGGACTTTATAAGACAGAAAATGCCGGAGCGAGTTTTTCTAATCTTACCCGCCCTGCTACCGGAAACTGGGTTACCCCCTTGGTTATGCATCCAAGCAATCAAGATACCATTTGGGGTGGTTACAATGGCGTTTATCGAAGTGATGATGGGGGGAAAAGCTGGAATAAGGTTACTCCAGGTATAAATAACAACCTGAATGTTCTGGCGGTTGCATCTTCAAATACCAAATATATCTACGCGTCAAGAGGTAATTTATTATATCGAAGTGCAAATGGAGGGGCTAACTTTAAGACCATTACAGCACCTGCGACGGTTACATCCATTTTTGTGAGCAAATACAATCCAATGAAGATTTGGATTACCTGTGATAATAGTACAAACCGGGTTTTAACCTCCAATGATGGAGGTGATACTTTCATCAATTTATCACAGGGTTTACCAACGTTTGCGGCCCGCTCTGTGGTGGTAGACGAGGATGCGCACCAAACCATTTATGTGGGAATGAATATTGGTGTTTATTACCGCGATACACTCACCAATAAATGGGCAG
>JBILTS010000119.1:0-6831 GCA_044371405.1 Bacteroidia bacterium | reverse complement strand
TCAGCAGTGCATTGGCATAAACACCTGCTGCCGCATGGTTTCCCAGCAAATAGGTGAGCGAATACAAACTGAGACGATAGGCCAGAAACTGTGCCAGGTGGCCATTTTGGCTCCAGAAACCATCCGTAAATAAAACTCCGGGAGGAGACGCTGCATTTTTAAAGGCAAGTACTATGGGTTTTCTGAGCATCCATGAACTCAGAACCAGCACAATCAAATACGCATAAAAAAGCGAAGCAATGGCTGTTCCTGCGCCCAAATCAATTTTATCCCATGATGACACAAAACCTACTAAAAACAATACTTTTAATAATTCCAACACCAGCTGGAGACGATTGCGCTCCTTTACCATGGACAAACCCTGTTGCACATTATATTGTATATTCAGCAATACCATGGGAAGGGAAACAAACCCAACCATCCAGGCCATTTTAGAGCCGGAACCAAATATCATTAGGAGAACAAAACCGCTTAGCAGCACAAATACTGACCATGCAACACTGAAAGGAAACAATGCGGAAAGCGAAAAACGCTGCATTGCATTGGCAAGGTTGCTGCCGCCCACAAAATCGTTGCCCATCATTAAAAAACCCGCCCAAAACAAAACCAACCCCAGCTCTCCCCTGCCCTCCGGCCCCATCCAGCGCGAGCATAAAATAACAAATACCGCCGCCAGCGCAGTTCTCAACAACTGACTAACAAATGTACTGAGGGCGCTGCTGTTGCTCATGGGTGGGATTGTTGGAGGAAAACCGACAATGCGGCCAAACGAAAATACCATTTCAAGCCATTTTCATCCTCTTCCTTCAGGTTTTTCAGTAAAATTTCTCTTTTCGTCCTTGGTGACCAGGCATCCAGCAAATCCGACATTACATAGCCCGCCCAGGCATTTCGATGCTTCCAGGTGAGTGTGGCATCCGGCACGGTAAATCCTTTCTTGTCCACCCGCCAGCGAACTGTTTCGGGCATCACATCTTTCAGCGCATCGCGCAACATACCTTTGGTATAGCCGTTTTTGATTTTATCCTTCAACGGAACATTCAGCCATTTGGCTAGTTGCATATCATCGGCAAAGGGATTGCGGCTTTCCAGTCCGTGGGCCATGCCGTTCAGATCTTCCCAGGTTAGCATTTGACGCAATTTCTGACCATAAAAATCAGCGTGCATTTTATGATCCGCGCGCAGGTGAGAAAGCCGAGGCAGATACAAATCATGTTGCCACAAATCACGGCTGACAAGCCCGCCGGCATGTTTCTTCGCCGCCATGGCTGACAAAAATGGCACAAAGGTTTTGGCCTGCAGTTTCAGGTTTTCTTTTAGGGCAGTTCTGTAGGAAACCGGCAATTTATTTTTGCCAAGAAATGTACCCTGCAATGCCCAAAAATCGCGGTAGAGATAATCGGGATAACCGCCGAAGATTTCATCGGCACCCTGCCCGTTGAAAAATACTGTTACTCCTTGCGATTTGGCCAAACGGCAAAGCTCATAATGTGCCAGGTTGTTCCAGGCAATGGGAGGCATATCGGTAGCACGGGCTGCCTCTTCCAACAAATGCGGACCAGCATCTTCTATGGCAAATGTGTGCCATTCGGCACGGTTGTACTCGGCCACCTGCAGCTGCCAAGTGCGTTCATCTGACTGTGGGTCGGAAGAAACCACGGAAAACAGATGCAGCGGCGCATCAGGGCCGAGTGAATTCCGTGCAAGGCCAATCACTGCGGTGCTGTCCAAACCGCCACTTGCGGCAAAGCCCAGCGGCACATCCGACATCAAACGCTTGTCCACACTGCTTTGCAGCTGCGAGCGCAAGTCAGCAACGGGTTTTTCTTCGTTTTCAGGATAGTAAATAATGGATGTTTCCAGGGTTTTCAAATCCACATCCATACCCTCCTGCATACTTTCTATTTCGTTATAAAAACCCTGATCCGGCAAAATAATCCCTTCGCATAGATGGTGAAAAACCGCCTGAGGATTGATGCTGACCGTATTCAGAAAATTTTGCAGTGCCCTGGTTTCTGATGAAAAGGCAAATGCAGTTTTATTTTGGGCAAACAACAAGGGCTTCACTCCGGTGGTATCGCGGCGCAGGTGAAGGGCTCGATTTTCAAGATTTATGTAGCTAATGGCAAAAAAGCCATCGAACTGCTGCACAGCTTCTGCACCCTGTGTTTTTAGCAGATTGAAAACCGTCTCAGTGTCCGTTCGGCTTTGGTTTTGAAACCC
The DNA here is from genome assembly GCA_044371405.1 of Bacteroidia bacterium. Classification (GTDB taxonomy): domain Bacteria; phylum Bacteroidota; class Bacteroidia; order NS11-12g; family UBA955; genus RGEC01. The sequence goes on along the minus strand of JBILTS010000119.1, from coordinate 4,608 downwards.
GTATGCATTATCAAGGTCTGTAAAGTTAAAAGCTTCGCCGTTGTAGGACAAAATATGATTTTCGTCATAAAATGGCTGATGTCCCCGTGGTCCGGGCTGTATAATGCTGAGTCTTCGGTGAACAATGCCGCCGATGTATTCGCCTTCTGCTGAATGAATGTGTGGCAGCTGCAGTGCCGGTAAAGTTTGGTTTCCTGCAAAAGCGTGGGGCTTCCAGTTTGTATCAATTAACACAAAACCTTCGTCATCAGGTCCGCGGTGTGCCAGGTCTTCCGAAAATTGCAGGCATATCCTTGCCATTTCCACTGCGGGTATGGGTTTGAGACTGAATATTCCAGCAATTCCACACATGATTATTTTATCAATTTTTGATACAACGCTTCATACGCGTCCGACACGGCTTCTGCGTTGAATTGTTGACGGGCTTTGGCGGCAATATAACTTCTGTCTGTCGAAAAACCCTCGGTTTTACGCATAGCTTCCAGCAATGAAGCATCGTTATCTGCATCGCAGCTGATTCCCATTTTTTCATCGATGTACAAATCGGCACCTTTGCAGGGCGTATAAATTGTGGGTACACCAAGGCACAGTGCCTCGGCAATAACAAGACCGAAAGTTTCGAATCGGCTGTAGCTAAGCAGAAAATCGGCGTTTTGCATGCGTTTCAGCAGAATCGTCTTATCATCATTTGGTACAAGCAGCGCTATTTTATCCCAGCTGTAGTGCGGATTGGCAGATTTATAGGCATGAAACGCATCTTCGGGCACATTTAGCTGCAAACGGGCATGGGGATTTTCCTGCGCATATTGCGAAAACACGCGAATGATCTTGTGGGTCTGCTTTTGCCTGAAATTGAAATTCGAAACATGCAGAAAAACAGAACCTCCCGGTTTCGCATCAGCAATTTTAGCGTTGGTAAACTCTTGGGCCACCGGATTCGGAATCACCTGCACCGGTTTGCGGGTTGCTGCCGCAACATTTTCTGCCAAATTGGCCGAAACGGCTGTTATGGCGGAAGCCCTGCGCAAAGCCCATGCAGTGAGTTTGCGTTTCCAGGCGGGATATTGTCTATCCTGAGGGAGCCAGTCGGTATTGTGTTCGGTAACTACAAACGGAAAATTTTTCTTCCTAACAGTAAAAGCTACATCCCAGGCGGCTTTCCAGCCCACCTGCACATGAATCAGATCCAAATCAGTACACATTTTCAGGCATTGATTAAGCAGTGATCTAACATGGTACTGATGGTAAAACATTGAAAAAAGACCACTTTTTCTGGGAATGCTGATTTCATACTCATCAAAACCGGGCTGTGCATGCCTTTTTATTTCCGGTTTTCCACCATCTGCCTTATACCTCACATAAGCCACAGAAACCTTACAGCGTGTGGCAAGCAAAGCAGCCAGTTCACGGCAAAATATGCCATTAAGCGGGCTTTCCGGTGTGGGATACCAGCTGCAATACAATAGAATATGTTTGGGATTTTGTGCTTGGATAGGTGCAAAGATGATAAAACCTGATGAATTCCTGTTGAGAAAATGATGAATGTTCCTTAAATTTGCAGCCCTTTACGGCGGATATAGCTCAGTTGGTTAGAGCACCAGTTTGTGGCACTGGGGGTCGCCGGTTCGAACCCGGTTATTCGCCCAAGTTAAATTTCAAAACAAAAAGCGGCTTAATGTCGCTTTTTGTTTTTCCAAGCTTGACTGTTTGGGGGTATATCGAAAGAAACTTGTATTTTTGTTTATAAGCCATAGAATGAGAAAAAATATCATAATAACATCATTAGCCTGCATGGCAACCGGTTTGTTTGCACAACCTAAATCTGACATGCAGATTCCTAGGAACATAATTAAATTTAGCCCACAACATTTGATACGGGGTGGCTTATGGATGTCGGGAGAATTTTTAAATAAAGACCTAAAAAGATCACATCAAATCAGTGTGGAAACAATGTATCGTCAGCCAAATAATGAATACGGCATCACCAAAGGCATTGGCATTACGGCTGAATACATGTTTAAATACTATCTAAGTAAATTTCACATCGAAAAGTCAATTACGGGTATGCAAACAGTGAATGGCTATTATGTGGGTATATTTGGGCAATATGGTTATTTCGATGAAACATCACGCTACACAAACCGAAATAATGTTGAAAGCATGAATCAGGTAACCACGACAGTGATGTATCCAGGTTTTGTTATTGGTTTTCAGAAATCATTAGGTGAGTCTTTCTATGCCGATTTTTACGCAGGTGCAGGCATGAGAATCACAGATTATTCAGTAAAGAATGAGGCAGACGGCTTCAGCTACAGACAAAGCCCCGGCGCGTACTTTATATACAACAGCGGTTTATTACCTAAGATTGGTATGACGCTGGGGTTTGGGTTTTAAAAATTACCGGTAAAAGGTTTTCATCGAAATCAAATAAATTATTCGGGGAGCATCTACACAATGCGATAGTTGCATCCTAAATACAATGTTGAACAAGTTTAACAAACTGAATTTTTAGACAATACAATATACTATGGCAGTAAGAATTGAGTTTGTAAATCTTATCATACCCATCGAAAAAATCAACAATAGTCAATTAGAGGGCGGATTTAAAAGCGTTATTAATAAATATAAACATGCAATAGGCAGATCCGTTTGGTTTGATGAACATCTATTCAGAATAGGATGGATGGACACCTGGATGATAGACAGTGAAATAGATTTCTGGATCAAGCAAGGTCTTACGCCATTGGAAAACAGAAATGGAACTGAATTTTGGTGTGATATGTTCGCCATATCTTGCGGAATTAATCAATTTAATCCCAACTGCGACTGGATTAAAATAAATTCATCACAAACCAAAGCGTGGTTAAAAGGCACAAACCGATTTAATGTGTATCCAAAAATATTCCGGCTTTCACATGGTTTTACCCATCTTGATTTAAAGGAAAATAATTCAGATACTTAATTTTTTATAATAATTAAGTTTGGTTAAGATAATAATTTCTTAAAAATCAAAGGAAAAAGGCGCCACCGGCGCCTTTTTATACACAAACAACACTATAGAAAAAACAACCCCTATTCAGAGCCGTTCATCTCAATATATTTAAGCAATTCGGCACGCACCTGAGACCCTCTGAGAGTAGCTGACGAGTAAGATGATTTGTTATTAATGCTTCATACAGGAAATTAAGAACTACTGCAAGGTTTGCATCCGTAAAAACGCTTGACCAAAGACATGATGCTAATTATATTTGTATTAAGGCAATCATAGAAACAAAGTCAGAATTAATATAATTTACCCCAGCCAAATGAAAAAGACATTACTGTCACTTACAATCTTATTGTTATTAAATACCACTGCTACCTGCCAAACTAATATTTATGACAGCATTTATTCTGGCGGGCGCTGGAGGACATTTTTAACGCACCTTCCAAAAGGCTATACCTCCTCCACCAAATATCCATTGGTCCTGGCTTTTCATGGTGGAAGCCCTTTGGGGTATCAATCCATCCAATACCAATCTAAACTTTCAGAAAAGGCAGACAGCTCCGGATTTATTGTTGTATACCCTGAAGGCGTAAAAGTGGCGGGCAATAGAACCTGGAATGCAGGCGGTTGCTGCGCTCCTTCAACAACCCTGAAAATAGATGATGTGGGGTTTGTAAATTCATTACTGAATAACCTGATTGCCAACCGCCCCATAGATACTACACGCGTATATGCCACCGGATTTTCCAATGGTGCATTGCTTTGCTTTAGACTTGCTAACCAGTTAACGTATAGATTTGCTGCCATTGCTCCCGTAGCAGGCGATTTAATGTTTTATCCATGGAACCCTTCCAGAGCAATACCCATAATCAGCTTTCATTCATACCTAGACCAAAATGTTAAGTATTTTGGGGGTGTGACCGTTGGTAGCACCGGAACATATTTCCCGCCACAGGACAGCATGTTTAACGTTATCAGTTCACAATATAAATGCAGCATTCTGAAAGACACCCTGTATCATAACCCTGCAAAATATGACCACTTTAAATATGCCAACTGCAACTGCAATGTATTAATTGAGCAATATGTTAGCTATGACGGCGAGCATTCATGGCCCGGAGGACTTTCAACGGGCGGAGTGAATGTGAGCAACCAGTTCAGCGCCACCTACCTGATGTGGCAGTTTTTCAAAAATTACACCACCACCTGTCAAAAAACCAGCACACGCAATATTAAACGTACAGGCAGCATACAGGCGTTTCCAAATCCATTTGACGATAAAATTCATCTGCAAAACATAAACGGTAATGAATACTGCATTTTGTATGACTTCAAGGGTCGGTTAATATGGGAAGGAAAGAAAATAGAGAAATTAGATTTTTCACATTTACAGCGTGGATTATATTTCCTGAGGGTTGACAATACGATCATTCCATTAACCAAATCATAGATCGCAAAATAGTTGATCTATTTAAAATGAAAGATATGAACCACCAAAAAAGGCGCCACCGGCGCCTTTTTATACACAAACAACACTATAGAAAAAACAACCCCTATTCAGAGCCGTTCATCTCAATATATTTCAGCAATTCGGCACGCACCTGAGACCCTCTGAGAGTAGC
>JBILTS010000118.1:0-6850 GCA_044371405.1 Bacteroidia bacterium | reverse complement strand
ATGGCTTTTCTGTATACACCCAGTGCCAAAGCCCGACGCAAATGCACATTAACCAGCGGGTTTGGCTGCTGATTTACCGAGTCCCCCAGCCAGAATCCCAGGTATTCTGTATTCAGGAAGGGCTTTTTCATCATCCCAAAACGACCTTGGTATTTGGGATTAAGCAATCCATCGCGGGTTAGCAGCTCGTCTTTAAAACTGCCCTCTACCCCGTTAAAAAAATCGTATTTACCGGCCACAAACTGCATAAAAGCCGTTTGCTTATTTTTGATAAAATCTACATTTACCGCCTCCAAATAAGGCAGTGATTTGCCATTGTCTTTTTCGAAGTAGCGTGGATTTTTCCGAAGAACCAGCTTTACATCTTCCTCCCAGTATTTCAGGTAAAACGGACCTGTGCCAATGGGTTGATGCCCAAAATCAGGTGTGTTTGTAACATATTTCTCAGGAATAATACTGCAATACACGGTACCCAACAACGACAAAATAGTAGGATCGGGTGATAAAAGGCGAAGCACAAAAACAGAATCCCCTACTGTTTGAAATGCCTTGCTGTAATCGGTATCTACCTTGCCCGAAAAAATCCATGCGGATGGGGATGCTGTAGCCGGACTGGCAATTCGACGAAATGAAAATGCTACATCCTTTGAAGTTACGTTAAAAAAAGTGCTGTCCCTCGGGTGCAAAAAACCGGCGTCCTTTCGCAAAAAGAACTTATACACAAGACCATCAGCACTCACCTCCCACCTGTAAGCCAATGATGGCGTGGGTTTCAGAGCCGTATCAAGCTCTACCAGGCCGTTGTAGATTTGTTGCGCCACCCAAATTTCAGATTGCGATTTTATGAAAGCAGGGTCAAGCGTAGCAAGGGTCACATCCTCATTATACCGAAAGATTAATGAGTCAGAATAATTATCCACATTTTTACAACCATAATTCCCCAAAACCATGTAGATAACTGAAATCGCAAGCCCTGCAAAACATAGGTGAGCAAGAATAATTTTGCCACACTGAAGAAGACGCTCATGAAAGTTACGTACTACGGACATTCTTGTTTTGAAGTGGTTAGCGAAGGCAAATCTATGCTATTTGATCCGTTCATCACGCCAAATCCTTTGGCTTCTTCCATCAATATTTCCAACATTAAACCGGATTACATGCTCATTAGCCATGGTCACGAAGACCATATTGCCGATGCTGTAACAATAGCGCAGCAATCAGGGTGCATGTGCATCGGAATTTGGGAGCTCACAACCTGGCTACAATCTGAAGGCATTGCCAATGTTCATCCCATGAATATCGGAGGCAGCCGCGATTTTGATTTTGGGACTGTAAAAATGGTCAATGCGGTACACAGCAGCACCCTACCAAACGGACAGCCGGGTGGGAATCCAGCTGGCTACGTCATTCAAAATACGGAAGACTGCTTTTACTATGCCGGCGATACCGCCCTGCATTCCGATATGCAGCTGATTCCCAGAAGACACAAACTGAAATGTGCTTTTTTACCCCTGGGGAGTAACTTCACCATGGATGTACTGGATGCCATAGATGCGGCCAGAATGATTGGAACCCATACTGTAATAGGCATGCACTACGACACGTTTGGTTATATAACCATCAACCATGAAGAAGCCCATCGAGCATTTCAGTCGGCCGGCATTAACCTTCACCTCATGAAAATCGGAGAAACCTTAACCTTGTAATCACTATGAAATCTGATAAAAAACCCCTTGGCGGAAAAATCATCTCTATTGCCAACCAGAAAGGCGGTGTGGGTAAAACCACCACTGCCATCAACCTGGCAGCAAGTCTTGCTGTACTTGAATACAGAACCCTGCTCATCGACGCTGACCCGCAGGCAAATTCAAGTTCCGGTATTGGTTTCGAACCCAAAAACATTAAACTCGGGCTCTATGAGTGTCTGGTGCAGGACATCAATCCCAAAGATGTAATTCTTACCACCGACATACCTTATCTGAACCTGATGGCCAGTAACATTGACCTTGTAGGTGCAGAAATTGAATTGCTGGAAATGCCCAACCGCGAGCGACTGCTGGAAGGTGTTTTGCGTCCGCTTAGAAATGAATATGACTTTATCATCATTGACTGCTCTCCTTCTCTTGGATTGATAACCACCAATGCACTAGTGGCTTCTGACAGCATCATCATCCCCGTTCAGTGCGAATATTTTGCCTTGGAAGGCCTGGGAAAACTGCTTAATACCATCAAAATAGTACAAGGCCATCTTAACCGTAATCTGGAAATTGAAGGCATACTGCTAACCATGTATGACGGTCGTTTGCGCCTGTGCAACCAAGTGGTGGATGATGTGAAAACCCACTTCCAGGACATCGTATTTGAAACCATCATTCAACGCACTACCAAACTGAGTGAAGCACCCAGCTTTGGCGTGCCGGTGCTGTTTCATGCAGCCGAAAGCCGAGGCAGCATGAATTACCTGAACCTGGCCAATGAAATCCTGGAGAAAAATGGCTACATCAAACCTGTTCAACAAGATCTTAACCCCGAATTAACCACCTCATGAGCAACCCCATAAAAAAGAAAGGCGGTCTCGGAAGAGGTTTAAGCGCCCTGCTGGAAAACGCTGAAACCGACATCACATCCAGGGAAACCAGGCCCATAGGTGCAGTATCCCAGATTCAGTTAAATCAGCTGGAAGCCAATCCATTTCAGCCACGTACGGAATTTGATCCTACAGAACTGGAAGAACTGGCGGCATCCATAAAAATACACGGTGTTATTCAGCCCATTACCGTAAGGAAAATGGGGTATGACAAATACCAGCTCATTAGCGGGGAAAGGCGCACACGGGCTTCCATGCTGGCCGGTTTGGAGCGCATTCCTGCCTATATCCGCATCGCCAACGATCAGGACATGCTGGAAATGGCGCTGATTGAAAATATACAGCGCAGCGACCTCAATGCCATAGATGTGGCCATGAGCTACAAACGCCTGCTGGACGAATGCAGTCTGAAACAGGAAGAACTGGGCGATAGGGTGGGAAAAGACCGCACTACGGTTAACAATTACCTTCGACTGCTGAAACTCCCCGACGAAATTCAAGCAGGAATCAAAACAGGCAAACTAAGCATGGGGCATGCCCGTGCCATGATCAACATGGAGGATATTGCTGAACAGCTTGATTTGTATCACTCCATCATCAATGACAGCTTGAGTGTGCGTGCCGTAGAAGCTCTGGTTAAAGAGAAAAAAACCGGAACACGATCGGCAGTATTGCGCACCAATGGCACCGATTGGGACCCTGAGGTTGACAGGATTACCGAACAGTTCCATAAACTGCTAAAAACCGCAGTACACCTCAAAAACAACCCCAGTGGCAAAGGCAAAATTATCATCTCCTACAAGAACAGAAGCGATTTGGAACGCATTTTGTCCATGATGGGAGGCGCCTGATCTATGTTAACCCGTCTGATTGTTTTTTTTGCACTGCTTGCAATTATCCTGCAAGTAAACGCACAGACGGATTCTGCCGTAAAGAAAGTAAAAACCCCGTTGCGTTTGTTTCATCTTGGCCCACCTCATTCCCCTACAAAAGCGGCTATATACAGCGCAGTAATTCCAGGGGCGGGCCAACTGTATAACAGAAAATACTGGAAATTGCCTGTGGTGTATGCGGGTATGGGTGCAGCCACCTACCTCATGCTGAATCAACGCTCAAAAACACAAAAACTAAATGCCCAGTTTGAACGGGCGTATGCCATCAATAAAGATACAACGCTGGACGCTAACCTCGTGGCACAGCGCGACAATCACCGTCGCCTGCGCGATTTCGGCATCCTGGCCATGACAGCCGTTTATGCCCTCCAAATTATTGATGCTACCGTTGATGCTCATTTTTTCCGGTTCAACATAGATCAGAACCTAAGTGCCCGGGTTCATCCCAGTACTTCACGTATTTTTACCATTACCTATCAGCTAAAATGAGCAGAATTGAGCAACTGCAGCTGTTCCTGAAAGAAAGTCCGGAGGATGCATTTCTGAATTATGCCCTGGCCACAGAATATGTTGGTCTTGGTGATGATGAAAAAGCTGAAGGCATTTTCAGAATGTTGCTGGAAAAACACCCTGATTACATTGCTACTTATTACCATTTGGGTAAATTACTTGAGAGAAAAACTGACAAGGATGCCGCAATCCTAATATACGAAAAAGGAATTGAAAAAGCAAAAAAATCGGGAGAAAGGCACAGTCTCAGCGAACTGCAAAGTGCCCTGCTGGAGCTACAATACGACTAATGCTCACTTTCCAAATAGCAGTATCCCGCCACCGGTAAGCAACATATTGGCTATGGCCAGCGGAATCATGGTTTTCCAGCCCAGGTGCATGAGCTGATCATACCTGAAACGAGGCAGGGTCCAACGAATCCACATGAAAGCAAAGATGAAGAAACTAATCTTCAGGAATATGGCCACAATCTGCAATACCGCCAATAGATTCTGACTTTCTATGAGGTGCATGCCCGGGAAGTTATAACCGCCGAAATACACACACGTCATTACCGCACTGCTGATAAACATGTTTATGTATTCTGCAAACAGATAAAAGCCCAGTTTCATGGAAGAATATTCTGTATGATAACCACCAATTAGTTCGGTTTCACATTCGGGTAAATCGAAGGGAGCACGGTTACATTCCGCCAAGGCACAGGTGAAGAAAATGACAAAACCCAAGGGCTGGTAAATGATATTCCATTGCATGCCACCCCAACCACTCTGCTGTTCCACTATTTCGCGAAGACTCAAACTGCCGCTAAGCATGATAACGGCAATCAGGGCAAGGCCCATACCCAGTTCATAGCTTATCATTTGACTACTTGCACGGATTGCTCCGTAAAGAGAGTATTTATTATTGGAAGCCCAGCCGCCAATCATAATGCCGTAAACGCCCACACTCACAATACCCATGATGTATAAAATTCCGATATCAACGTCGGCTACCTGCAACTGAATGGTGCGGCCAAACAATTCCAGATGGCTCCCCCAAGGAATCACGGCACTGGTAATACAAGCCGTAATCATGGCAAGGCCCGGACCAAGGATAAACAACCATTTTTCGGCGTTTTTGGGTATCAGTTCCTCCTTAAAAAACATCTTACCCGCATCAGCAATGGGCTGAAGAATGCCAAAAATACCGGCACGGTTGGGCCCGATACGATCCTGTAAAAACGCTGCGACTTTGCGCTCACCATAGGTCAGGTAGGTGGCGATACCCAGGGTAATCGCCGTGAGAATGAGAATCAAAATGCTCTTTTCCAGTAGTAATGCAAAATCCATATTAAGCTTTATTCAACAGGGGTGTATGTTCGGGAATAGGGTCTTCGTATTTATTGGCGCTGATAACAGAGTGCCTGTCAATGTGACGTGGACCTTCAATCACCCAATCGGTTTTTTCTTTTTTATCGAAACGGCACTCATTGCAGATGAATTCCTTTACCTCGCCAAACTGATCTTTGCGTGCGGTGATTCGGGCAATATCATCACCAATCATCCAGGCCACTGCCTTTCCACTGCACTTTTTGCAATCGCGGTGTGCGTCCATGGGCTTTGTGTACCAAACACGGCTGCGGAAGCGGAAGGTTTTATCCGTAAGTGCTCCTACCGGACAAACATCTATCACATTTCCGATAAAGTCATTGTCCAGCGCATTTTGAATGTAGGTGCTGATTTCTGCCGCATCTCCACGCTTCATCACACCATGCTCACGCTGATTGGTTAGCTGATCGGCTGTGTATACGCAACGATAGCAAAGAATACAACGGGTCATGTGCAATTTGATGTATTCTCCGATGTCAATCTTATCAAAAGTACGGCGCTTGAATTCAAAGCGGGTTTTTTCCAGTCCGTGCTCAAAAGCGAGATCCTGCAGATGACATTCTCCGGCCTGATCGCAAATAGGACAATCCAAGGGATGGTTGATGAGTAGAAACTCCACAACACCGTGCCTGGCATCGTTCACACGTTCGCTGGTCTTATTCTTCACTTCCATACCGTCCATGACAGGTGTGCTGCAACTGGCTACCAGTTTGGGCATGGGGCGTGGGTCTTTTTCACTGCCTTTGCTCACTTCTACCAGACAGGTGCGGCATTTTCCGCCACTGCCTTTTAAACTGCTGTAATAACACATGGCAGGTGGTACCACCTCGCCTCCAATAATGCGCGCAGCATTAAGGATGGTGGTTCCCGGATCTACCGCAATGGTCTTTCCGTCGATGGTTACATTGATCTTTTCAGTCTGTTCAGCCATTTTTAATTCGTTTATGCGGTTGCAGGTTCAAAGGTTTTTTCAGCAACCAATCCATAATTTCTTTCCATACAGGCCTTGGGTTCGTTCACATGCCACTCAAACTCTTCGCGGAAATGGCGGATAGCGGCTGCTACGGGCCACGCGGCGGCATCACCTAGCGGACAAATGGTATTCCCTTCGATTTTACGCTGTATATCCCACAGCAAGTCTATATCCTCCATCTTGCCATGTCCATATTCAAGGCGGTGCAAAACCTTTTCCATCCAGCCGGTACCTTCACGACAAGGGCTGCACTGACCGCAGCTTTCATGGTGGTAAAAACGGGTAAAGTTCCAGGTGTTGCGCACGATGCACTGATCTTCGTCATACACAATAAATCCACCTGAACCCAACATGCTACCGGTAGCAAAACCTCCATCAGCAAGACTTTCGTAAGTCATCAACCTGTCTTGTCCTGCAGCAGTTTTACAAACGAGATAATGTGGTAAAATTGGAACAGAAGAGCCACCGGGAACACAAGCTTTCAGTTTCTTACCATTTTTGATACCACCGCAGTAGGTAT
>JBILTS010000023.1:0-23110 GCA_044371405.1 Bacteroidia bacterium | reverse complement strand
AGTGCATTTGCCGGCGATGTGAGGCAGTGTGCAGAATCTGTGGCAGCACATTTGCGCAATGCCGGTGCCGATAATGTGAGCATTGAAGAAACAGCAGGACATCCCATTGTGTATGGCGAAAAAATCGTTAATCCCGCCTGGCCCACGGTATTGATCTACGGTCATTACGATGTACAGCCCAGTGCTCCGGATGAATTGTGGACGACCCCTGCCTTTGAACCCACCGTGAGAGACGGTAAAATATATGCCCGTGGCGCCGCCGACGATAAGGGACAGTTTTTTATGCACGTAAAGGCATTTGAAACCATGATGAATACCGGCACCCTTTGCTGCAATGTAAAGTTCATGATTGAAGGCGAAGAAGAAGTAGGCAGCGGAAATCTGGGCCCATATTGCGTAAACAACCGTGAAAAACTGAAAGCCGATGTGATTCTCATCAGCGATACCTCTATGGTGGCCAATGATTGCCCCAGTATTGATGTGGGCTTGCGTGGTTTGTCGTATGTAGAAGTGGAAGTTACGGGCCCCAACCGCGATTTGCACAGCGGGGTTTACGGTGGTGCGGTGGCCAATCCCATCAATGCCCTTTGCACCATGATTGCACAAATGCACGACGAAAACCGTCACATCACCATCCCTGGCTTTTATGACGATGTGTTGGAAACACCTGCCCAAGACAGGGAGGCCATGTCGCGCATTCCATTTGACATTGAGGAATACAAAAAAGACCTTGATGTGAACGATGTTTTAGGAGAAAAAGGATTCAGCACCATTGAAAGAACCGGCATCAGGCCAACACTGGATGTGAATGGAATCTGGGGCGGATATACCGGCGAAGGAAGCAAAACAGTACTGCCTTCCAAGGCCTACGCCAAAATCAGCATGCGACTGGTTCCCAACCAAAGCAGCGAAGCCATCACCCGTCTGTTTAAAAACTACTTCGAAAGCATTGCTCCTCCTGGTATCAAGGTGGAAGTTAGACCGCACCATGGCGGAGAGCCTGTGCTCACACCTACCGACAGCATTGCCTATAAAGCAGCCGCTGCAGCCATGAAAGATACTTTTGGCAAAGATCCTATTCCCACCCGCGGTGGCGGTAGCATTCCCATTGTTGCACTGTTTGAAAAAGAACTAAAAACCAAAGTGGTGCTGATGGGATTCGGGCTGGACAGCGATGCCCTGCATTCGCCCAATGAACACTACGGAATTTTCAATTATCTCAAAGGAATTGAAACCATTCCCCGTTTCTTCCATCATTTCGCCGAAATGAACAAGCCCTGATACTGCCACCATGCCACTGCTGGAAGGTGAAACATACGAAATCTACAGAACCGAATTACTCAAGCGGTACCGGCATCTGTTGCGCTCTTTGGGTAAGGATGTACCCAAAGAAAAACTCAACAAAGTAAGGGATGCTTTCGATCTGGCCGCGCGTTCACATGAAGGCATGGTGCGTAAAAGTGGTGAACCCTACATCTTTCATCCGCTGGCGGTGGCCCAAATTGCGGTGAGCGAGCTTGGACTTGGTCCTACCAGCGTAATCTGCGCCTTACTACACGATGTAGTTGAAGATACTGAAATTACGCTGGATGATATTGAGCACCGGTTTGGACCAAAAATCGCTTCCATCATTGATGGATTAACAAAAATCAGCACCGTTTTCGACAATGTTGATAAGGAGCACAGCATTCAGGCAGAAAACTTCAAAAAGATGCTGCTTACCCTGGGAGAAGATCTCAGGGTAATCCTGATTAAACTATGCGACCGTCTCCACAATATGCGGACACTGGGGTCTGTGAGCGAAAACACCAAACTGAAAATTGCCTCGGAAACCAATTTTATTTATGCGCCGTTGGCCCACCGATTGGGTTTGAATGCCATAAAAACAGAGATGGAAGACCTGGCGCTGAAATTTACGGAGCCCGAACTTTACAGAGAGATTTCACAGAAACTGGCAGAAACCAAACTTTCCAGGCAGCGCTATATCCGAGAATTTATTGAACCCTTGCGTGCAGAACTTGAAAAGACCGACATGAAAATTGTGGAAATCAAGGGAAGACCCAAAAGCATTTATGGCATTGCCCGCAAAATGAAGGTTCAGCAAATTCCGTTTGAAGAAGTGTATGATGTCTTTGCAATCCGCGTTGTCATAGACTCTCCCCTCTTTCTTGAAAAGGCAGATTGCTGGAAGGTATATTCCATCATTACCGATCAATATCGCAGCCATGCCAACCGTCTGAGAGACTGGCTAAGTCAGCCAAAAAGCAACGGTTATGAGGCACTGCACGCCACGGTGCTGGGCTCCAAGGGCCGCTGGGTAGAAATACAGATACGCAGCAAACGCATGGATGATGTGGCAGAACGCGGTCTGGCTGCCCACTGGCGCTACAAAGAAGGCAGCAGCAGTAGCACGCCGCAAGATCATGCGTTTGAAAACTGGCTATCCAATGTTAAAGATACCCTGGAAAATCAGGATTTAAGTGCACTGGAACTGGTCAGCGAATTCAGATTCAGTTTGCTGGGCGAGGAAATTTACCTTTTCACACCCAAGGGTGATGTAAAAAACTTACCCCTGGGCAGCACCGCCCTTGATTTTGCATTTGCCGTACACAGCCAGGTAGGACTGCATACCATTGGTGCCAAGGTTAACAATAAGCTGGTGCCCATTAGCCATGTATTAAAGAATGGCGATATTGTTGAAATACTGACCACCCAAAAGCCCCGTGCCAATGCCGGATGGCTTGATCTGGTTAAAACAGGCAAAGCAAGAAGCAAAATCCGGGAATACCTGAAAATGGAAAAAACCCGGCTGGCAGGTTTGGGCAAAGAAATGGTAGAACGCAAATTGAAAAACCAGGGAGAAATCCTTTCTGAAAAGAACATTGGTTTGTTGATGCGGTTTTTCCAAACTGCCACTGCAGCTGAGTTTTACCACAAGGTAGCCAACGGGGACATCAAGATTGAAAAGATTATCCTAAAAGACATTTCCGTTAAAAAACCAGCCGTTAAAGCCATTCCTGCAGAAAAGATTGTTGCACCTGTTGCCAAAAAAACCAGTAAGGTAAAGGGACAAATTATCATCGGTGATGATTTTGAAATGTCGTATCAGCTGGCAAAGTGCTGCAATCCCCTCCCAGGTGATCCCATATTCGGTTTTATCACCGTAGGCGAAGGGGTAAAAATTCATCGCACATCCTGTCCCAATGCACAGCGACTGATGAGCCAGTATGGTTATAGAATCATAGCTGCTTCATGGAGAAGCGACGGATATGAAAAGCCGTTCGAAGCCATTTTGTCAGTTAGCGGTATTGATGATGTAGGGATTGTAAGCAAAATCACCGACATCATTTCCAAGGATATGGAAGTGAATATGCGCAGCATCAACATCAAGGCCAATGAGGCAGAAGGAACATTTGAAGGCCGGCTGGAAGTTTTGCTGCACAGCAAAGCACATCTTGATCTGTTGATGGAGAAGATTCAGGGAACGCACCAATATATTCAGGTGATGCGCCTGGATGCATAAACTACAATATACGCAATTTAATCGACAAAAACAAATTATTTCGATACAAATACTTCATACATTTGAAATAACAATTCAAAAGCTATGAATATTTTTATTTACGTATTGGTGACGCTGGTCGTGCTCGTCATCTTAAGATCTATCAAGGTTATCCCCCAGCAAAATGCCTTTGTTGTTGAGCGACTGGGTAAGTTTCACGAAGTGTTGCAACCCGGTTTCAATATAATAATCCCTTTTTTTGACAGGGTTGCATATCGGCATTCGCTGAAAGAAGCTGCCATGGACATTCCAGAGCAAATCTGCATTACCAAAGACAACGTTCAGGTTGCTGTAGATGGTGTTGTTTTTGCCCAGGTAATTGACCCTGCAAAAGCTTCCTATGGAATCTCCAATTACCAGTTTGCGGTAATTCAGCTGGCACAGACTACCATGCGTAGTGAAATTGGTAAGATTGACCTGGATAAAACCTTTGAGGAACGCACCAACATTAATGGAGCCATTGTTTCGGCCATTGATGAGGCGTCTTCCGGTTGGGGTGTTAAAATTCTGCGTTATGAAATTAAAAACATCACGCCGCCAAAATCAGTACTCAATGCCATGGAAAAACAGATGCAGGCCGAACGCGAAAAACGTGCTGTGATTCTTACCTCTGAAGGCGAAAAGCAAAGTGCCATTAATCAGGCCGAAGGTCAAAAACAAAAAGTAGTGCTTGAATCTGAGGCCATGCGACAACAGCAAATCAATGAAGCAGAGGGTCAGGCCGCTGCGATTAAAGCGGTAGCCAGCGCAACAGCAGATGGCATACGTGAGGTAGCCGCTGCATTGCAAGAAAAAGGTGGTTTTGAGGCAGTACAGCTTCGTGTAGCCGAAAACCTGGTTGAGCAGTACGGCAAACTTGCGAAAAGCACCAACACCATGATTCTGCCAGCCAATTTTGCGGATATGGGATCTATGATTTCTGCTGCAATGGGTGTGATTAAACAACAGTCAGACAACAAAACCAAGGCATGAGCATTGAAATGATCTGGGGTGCGGCAGGTTTAATGTTTATCCTGGCCGACGTGGTTTTTGGTACTTTTTTCGTAATCTTTCTGGGTGCAGGTGCTTTGGCGACCGCTATACTTTTGTGGTCAGGCATTTCACTAAGTTCCACCAACCAGTGGCTCGTTTTTGCAGCTGTATCTGGTCTGGGTGTTGTTCTATTACGCAAAAAACTCATGCAGTGGTTTGGTCCTTCATCCGAAGAACGATTTGAGGAACATAAAGGCCAGACGGTGGTGGTAACTGAGAGCGTTACCCCTGCCAAACCTGGCAAGGTAAAATACAGAGGGGCTGAGTGGCAGGCCGCCACAAATAATGATGATTCTTTTGATGAAGGTGAGAATGCCGTAATCACCCATCTGGACGGAATTGTGGTTTACATTCGCAAAAAATAACACACCATGAACGCCACACATCTGCACCTTATTACCAATCATATGCCCATTTTGGGGTTTGCACTATCCGCCATCGCTCTTATTTGGGGGATGTATTCAAAATCAAGAAATACGTTGCTGCTGGCATTTACCCTGATTTTCATTTCAGCAGTTGGTGGATTTATTGCCGGCAATACCGGAGAATCTGCTGAAGAGGCGGTTGAAAACATCATTGGAATTTCCCATGATGCCATCCATGAGCATGAAGAAGCCGCTGAAACGGCCATGCCATTCATCATTGCGTCGGGTGTGCTTTCTCTGATTTCAGGTTTTCTATTGATAAAAAATCATAAATTTTCAGGTATAGCACAGTGGGTGTTGTTGCTTACTATTTTCACTGCCAGTAGTTTGTCTGCACGTGCAGGATTACTGGGTGGTAAAATCAGGCATGCTCAGGAGCTCAATGCAGCACCGGTAGACCATCAGGAACCAGAACACGACGATGATAAATAAAAAACGCCTCGCAAAAGCGAGGCGTTTTTGTTTAATCTATTTTTCGATTATCCTTCCAAAGCTGCAACACCACCCACTATCTCACTGATTTCGCGGGTAATGGCCGCCTGACGCGCCTGGTTGTATGCCAAGCGTAAGCTGAACAGCAATTCTCCTGCATTCTCGGTAGCTTTATCCATTGCCACCATTCGTGCACCGTGTTCGGATGCCATAGAATCAAGCATAGCGCGGTAAACCTGTGTTTTAACGCTTCTGGGTATTAAATCCTGCAGAATCTGAACCTTATTGGGTTCAAAGATGTAATCATTTACCGTTCCTGTTTTGGAATCATTGCCTTTGGACTGTGGAACAACCGGCAAAATAACCTCGTTGGTTAAAATCTGGGTTGCGGCGTTTTTGAACTGGTTAAAAACCAACTCCACCTGATCGTATGAACCATTGCGGAAGTTTTGTATGATATGTTCGCCTATTTCAAATGCTTTTTCCGCATCAAGTACAGTAAGTGCCTGCATGTAGGTACCATCAACACTATATTTCATGCGACGCAAAAATTCAGCGCCTTTCTTACCGATACAAAGAAGGGTAACGTTCCCTGCCTTGGCCTGTTCGGCATATTTTTCAGAAAGCAACAGTCGCGTGCGCTTGATTACATTGGAGTTGAATGCACCGCAAAGTCCGCGGTCGCTGGTTATAACCACAATAAGCACCTTTTTAACATCGCGGGGCTGAAAATATACCGCCAATTGCGGATCGTCTATACTATCCTGCAGATTGGCCATAATACCTTTCAGTTTTTCCGCATATGGACGCATGCGCACGATGGCATCACTTGCCTTTCTCAGCTTGGTAGCACTTACCAGCTTCATGGCCTTGGTAATCTGCTGCGTACTGATGGTGGATGATATCCTGCTGCGTATTTCTTTTTGACTCGGCATGATGGTTAATCAGCGGTTTATTCGGTAAATCCTTTGGCTACTTCCTTACCGGCTTCACTGAGAACTGATGTAATTGAATCATCAATTTTACCGGCTCTAAGCTGCTCCAGTACGCTGGCATGCTTGTTTTCCAGATACTCAAGGTAAGCAGTTTCAAAAGCACGAACCTTATTTACCGGAATGCTGCGCAGCTGATTGCTGGTGCCTAAATAAATTATAGCTACCTGTTTTTCTACACTCACAGGGCTAAACTGGTGCTGTTTCAGCAATTCTACGTTGCGTGAACCTTTATCCAAAACGGCTTTGGTGGCGGCATCGAGATCTGAACCGAACTTAGCAAAAGCTTCCAATTCGCGGTACTGGGCCTGGTCAAGTTTGAGTGTACCGGCTACTTTCTTCATCGACTTAATCTGAGCGTTACCACCTACACGGCTTACGGAAATACCCACGTTGATGGCGGGACGCACACCAGAGTTAAACAGGTTTGACTCGAGGAATATCTGACCATCCGTAATAGAGATTACGTTGGTAGGAATATAAGCAGAAACGTCACCTGCCTGTGTTTCAATAATGGGAAGGGCCGTAAGCGAACCACCACCTTTTACTTTGCCTTGCAGACTTGGAGGCAGATCGTTCATCTTCTCGGTAATTTCTGTACTTGCATTCAGTTTACACGCTCTTTCCAAAAGGCGGCTGTGCAGGTAGAATACATCACCGGGATAAGCTTCACGTCCTGGCGGGCGGCGCAACAGCAGCGATACCTCACGGTAAGCAACGGCCTGTTTTGACAGGTCATCATATACCACCAATGCAGGTAATCCCAAATCGCGGAAATATTCGCCGATAGCTGCACCTGCCATAGGAGCAAAGAACTGCAGCGGAGCGGGTGATGACGCAGGAGAAGAAACCACAACGGTATAAGGCATAGCACCATTTTCTTCAAGCGATTTCACCACCTGTTTCACTGTAGATTCTTTCTGGCCACAGGCAACATAAATGCAGTAAACAGGTTGCCCTTTTTCATAAAACTCTTTCTGATTGATGATGGTATCCAGTGCAATGGTTGATTTACCTGTCTGGCGGTCACCAATAATCAATTCGCGCTGACCACGTCCGATTGGGATCATGGCATCAATCGCTTTTATACCGGTTTGCAATGGTTCTTTCACGGGTTCTCGGAACAATACACCGGGCGCTTTGCGCTCCAGGGGCATTTCGAAAACCTCACCAGTGATGGGACCTTTACCATCGATAGGCTCACCCAAAGTATTAACTACACGGCCAAGCATACCGTGACCAACATTAATGCTGGCAATTTTACCGGTCCGCTTTACCTTATCGCCTTCTTTGATGTCATTGCTGCTACCCATCAATACGGCACCCACGTTATCTTCTTCAAGGTTGAGCGCCACTGCGCGAATTCCGCTGTTAAATTCAACGAGTTCACCGCTTTGCACACCAAAGAGTCCGAAAATACGTGCGATACCATCCCCTACCTGGAGAACGGTACCTACTTCTTCTAAACTGGCAGCACCGCTGAAACCGGAAATTTGTTCCTTTAGGATGCTGGATACTTCATCAGGCCTTATTTGTGACATTATTTTATTTTTATTAAGCTAGGTTAAGTTCTTTTTTCATTTTGTTAATCTGTCCGATTACAGAGCTGTCATACATTCTGCCATCAAACATGATGGTAAGTCCGCCTATGAGGGCAGAATCCACTTTTTCTGTAATCACCACTTGTTTGCTGCCGGTGTGTTTTTTTACAAACTGCTCTATGCCGGAAAGGGTGTCTTTGTCTAGTGCAATGGCACTGGTTACTTCAGCCAGGGTAATACCGTTGGCCTTGTTGTATATGCTGTTGAATGACTGCGCCATTTCGGCTAGCAGGTTTTCGCGACTCTTATCGGTCATCAAATCCACAACCGAGAGGGTTATTTCATGAATAGCTTGCGCAGAATCTCTTTCTTCTTGCTTTTATGAAGAAGCGGACTATCTAAAAAAGCCTGCAGTTCAGACGAATCGGCAATGGATTTTAGGATATTTTCCGCATCGCCGGCAACTGCGTCGAGCTGCTTCTTTTCAGCGGCTAAATCGAAAAGGCATTTGGCGTAACGGGATGCAATTTTCATGAAAATCTGTCTTAGGCAGTTGCTTTTTGTTGCTGGTCAAGTTTACTGAGCTGATCGGCAATGAGTGCTTTCTGTGCGTCGTTGTTTTCCAACTCTTTTCCAACGAGTTTCTGGGCAATCTGTAGTGAAAACTGCGCTACTTCTTTCTTCAATTCATCCAAAGCGGCGTTTTTCTGATTGTTTATTTCATCGTTTGCACGTGCAATGAGGCGCTTAGCTTCTTCATCTGCTGCAGATTTAGCCTCACTCACAATTTTTTCTCTGATTTCGCGTGCTTCCTTGAGAATGGTTTCTCTTTCAGCACGAGCCTCAGCCAGCAGGCTTTCATTCTGCTGATTTAGCTTTTGCATTTCAGCACGCGCGTTTGCGGCTTCCTGTAATGATTTTTCAATGGTTTCCTCCCGCTCCTTCATAGATGTAAGGATGGGTTTCCATGCAAATTTTTTAAGGATGAACAGCAACAGTGAAAATGTTACCAGCATCCAGAATACTAGGCCTATGGCAGGGGTTACTAACTCCATGTTTTTGGTTTTTCTTTTTTAAAAAAGGTTGCCCGCCTGGGCGGGCAACCAAATAGAATTAAAGGAACAGAATCAGCAGACAAACAACGATTGCGAAAAACACGGCACCTTCGATAAGTGCAGCAGCTACAATCATGTTTGCACGGATATCGCCTGATGCTTCAGGCTGACGTGCAATGCCATCCATGGCGCTTCCGCCAATGCGTCCGATACCGATACCGGCACCGATAGCAGCCAATCCGGCACCGATAGCGGCACCCATTTTACTGAAACTTGCAGCTGCAACCTTTGCGTCGGTAGCGGCTTGAAGAAGAGTGGTCATTAAACTCATAGTGAATTGTTTTTATTGTTAATTTATTAGTGGTGTTCTACATGATGATGCTCTTCAACCGCCATTCCAATGTAGATGGCGGTGAGCAAGGTGAATACGAAGGCCTGAAGAAATGCAACCAGCAACTCCAGAAAACTCATGAATAGCGTAAATCCAACAGATAGAGGACTTACCGCATAGCCCATGCCTGTATTCATGGCCCCGAATATGAATATCAAACTAAAAAAACCAAGGATAATGATGTGCCCCGCCGTGATATTCGCAAATAAACGAAGCATCAATACGAAGGGTTTCAGGATTACACCCAGAATTTCAATAGGAACAATAATAATGTACATGGCTTTGGGTACATCAGGAGCAAATATGTGCTTCCAATAATACTTATTGCCACTGAAGTTTACGGTAACAAAAACCACCACCGCAAGCACCATTGTCACAGCAATATTGCCAGTTACATTGGCACCTCCGGGGAAAATGGGAATAAGCCCCATGAGGTTGTTGATGAAGATAAAGAAGAAAATACTAAGCAGCAGTGGCATGAAACGCTCATATTTTGGACCAATAGAAGATTTTGCAACCTCATCGCGAAGGAAAATAATCAGCGGTTCCACGAGATTGGAAATGCCTTTGGGAGCCTGCCCTTTACGCTTGCTGTAGGATTTGGCTATGGTCAGCATAATGAACAGCAGCACGAGCACAGCAAAGAACATGGCCAGTACATTTTTTGTTATACTAAAATCATAAATGGATTCTGTGTTTGAGGCATCTTCCCATACAATTTGATTTTTTTCGTTCAGTTTGAAACCCATGTAAGCGTCGTGGCCGTGGTTGAAGTGACTGCTGGAAAAAATGTTCAGACCCTGGCTTTTAGTGTAAGTAATTACAGGCAAGGGTATGGAAGTATGGCCCCATAAATGCCAGTCGTGAGCATCGGAAATATGCTCCAGGATCATTTTACCCGGATCCATTTTTTGCTCAGAATGGGGCGCTTCATGAGCGTTTTGGGCTTCCTCGTGACCGCCTGAAGCTTGAACTGTCAACGCAAAAAATGCATAAAACAGCATCGATAAGAAAAATTTCTGAAGTCTGCTGATGCTGAAAAGTACTGAAAAATAGGGCATTTGCTTATTTAGAGCGGGTTTGTAAATCGGGTCGCAATTTACGACGAATACTATAAATTTCAAATAGCATTAACAGGAAAAAACTGCCGGTGTATGAAATCACAAATGGAATGTTTACAGGATGGAAGGCAAACAATGTTATTGCGAGAAACAATATGGCCGCAAACATCCTCAGCATACTGCCAATCATCATGCGTCTGATGGTTTTTTTGGGATCTGAATTTCCATTGCCATATATATAATGGTGTATGAAACCGGATAATCCTGCCAAAAACAGAATCCCAAAATAGCCGTATGTCGGAAATTTATCCGAAGCTAATGCACTGTAGACGGTGATAGAAAATAATAATAGTAAGGTAAGAACCAATAGGCTTGTATAGTAAGATCTCATGTTAGTTTATTACAATTTACGAATGGCTGAATATAAGGATCCGGCCACGCCTGCCAGGGTTAATAAAAGTGTAAACCAAGGGAAACCGGACTGAAGCCACTTATCGAGATAGAAACCGGCGGCCACAAATATTAGTATGGTCAATATCATTTGCAGGGCCAGACTGCTATATCGAAGAAAAGTGCCGGATTGCTTAAGCCGATTGTCCGTTTTCTTCGGATCCATGGGTTACAGGTTTTGCGGTAACCTGAGTGATATGAGCATTCATGCTGCAACGTCCGTTGAAAGAAGCACCACTTTCAATTACGATTTTTCCGGTGGCTATATCACCATCTATCTTGCAGTTGGTCTTTAACACCAGCGTCTCAGAAACAGTGATATTCCCTTTAATATGTCCTGCGATGGTGGCATCGCGGGCATCAATGTCGCCGGTGATACTTCCACCGTCGCCCAATACAAGACGCTGCTTCACCGTTACATGGCCTTCTATGGTACCATCTACCCTAAAATCGCCCTCAGACACTAAATCGCCTTTCAACTTGGTGCCAGGACCAATGATATTTAAAAAATTGTTTACGGTAGTCGGATCTTTCTTACCCTGCTTACCTGATTGATTGGAAGAAAACATGGGACTGCAAATATACTTTCAAAAATACGAAACCAAGATTCAATTTCTACCACGCCTGAATGAAGTACTGTCAAACTTTTTTTCCCTGTCGGTCAGAATATCATTCAGTGCATCAATTTTTATTTGTTTGTTTTCCAATTCGCGGCTCAAATCCTCGACACGTTGATTCAGTTCCATCATGGCCTCTTTGTTGTTGGTATTGCCAAAACCCGGCACCAGCCGCTTGACAGGGGTAAATGAAATCAATAAATATATGAGCAACACAAAGGCCAAAAATACCGAGCTGAGCAGCATCAGTAAATTCATGGGAGTGAGACGAATTGAAAAAACTTCACCGAAATGGGTATCATTCAGCAGCACTAAACGATACTTATTTCTCAGATTAGCCATAATTTTGCGTCCTTTGCCCATAATATTGTTCCGTTGCGTAATAAAATTACGAAAATATCGTTTTTACCCGTGAAATCACACATGCCCCTGAGAAGAATTTTGTTTTTGGCAATACCATCATGCATTGCCATGCTGCAATCATGCAAAAACAGTGATTCTGCCCTAGGAAGGGCATGGCACAATACGACCGCCCATTATAATATCTATTTTAATGCTGAGCAAAAATGGAAAGAAACGGTTACCACACTGCGCGAAAACCATAAGGATGACTACCGTACGTTCATAGAATTGTATAATTACGGACCGACCGAAACCTTAAAGGGCAATCAGGCCCCAATGGACGAAGTGGTAAAAAAATCAAGCACAATGATTGACAGGCATCCTCGCAGCCGCTGGGTAGACAATGCCTATCTGCTGATGGGCAAAGCGTATTTCATGAAAGGAGATTTTGTTGCGGCTGAAGATCTGTTCAATTTTGTGCATACCAATTACAAAGACCCAGTAATTCAATACAGTGCAAAGCTTTGGATTTTTCAAACGCTGTATGAACGCAAAAAATATACGGAGGCAGAAAACCTAGCACGCACATTGTTTCAAGATAAAGATTTTCCGAAATCACTGCGCGGAGAACTGAACAAAGCGCTGTCTGCTGTTTATCTTAAAGAGGGTAAAATAACGCAGGCATTCGAATACCTCGGCAAAGCGCTGCCACTGGCAAAGGGGAAAATGGAGAAATACCGGCTTCATTTTTTAATGGCCCAGGTGTGCATGGATCTGAATAAAAATGAGGAAGCTGCAAAACATTTTGAAAAAGTAATCAGAATGAACCCTCCTTATGATATGGCTTTCACAGCCCGGATTCAGCTTGCACAGCTGGTTGCATACCAGGGAGGTCGCTACGCTAAAGTAAATTCAATCCTAAAGAAAATGCTTCGCGATGATAAGAATATTGACTACTATGGTCAGATTCATTATCGAATGGGCATGAATGAATTAAGAGCCGGCAATGATGACAAGGCACTCAATCAGTTCAATCTCTCTTTAAGAAAATCCGGCAGCGATAATGCACAATTAACCACTACGTTCCTTGCAATTGGAGATTACTATTATCAAAAAAAGAATTACGAAAATGCCGGTCTTTATTATGACTCAGCCAATAAAAAGTTGGATGAGAAACATCCCGACTATCAGCGCCTGTCTCAAAAAAGTGCTCAGTTAACCGATTTGTTACGTCATCTACTCACTGTAAAAAGAGAAGATAGTTTGTTGAGAATGGCCAAAGACCCGGTATTTAGGGAAAAATCCATTGATAACCTGATTCAATTCGAAAAGAAAAGGGCCGAAAAGTTAAAAAATCAGCCCACCCCTCCCCCGGCCTCACCTCCGGCAGGCGGATCTGATCCCGTGGCTGGCAATAGTTCTTTCCCTTTCTACAATGCCGCCATGCGGGCAAAATCCGGGCAGGAATTTCAAAATTATTGGGGCACGCGCACCAATCGCGATTACTGGCGTATCAATTCTAAAAAAGTAATGGAATCTGAAACGTCAGCCAACAAGGATACAGGTACATTAAAAAATGAAGAAAACGTGCAAGGGATGCCCGAAGGTATATCTGCAGACCGCCGCAAGTATTACAAAGACATTCCCTTCTCGGCTGATGCCAAGAAAAATGCATTAAACAGGATAGAAGAATCCATGTTTGCCTGTGCAGGAATATATCAAAACCAATTGCTGGAGGATGCTGAAGCACTAAAGTGGTATGAAACCCTGCTAAAAACATTCCCGGCTACTCAGTATGAGGCACAGGTATATTTTGAAATGGCAAAAATTCACAGAGCAGCAGGCCGGAATGCTGAATTTGAAAAGTCAAAAAAACTGCTCTCAGATAAATTCCCAAATTCTCTGTACCTTAAACTGCTGGATGGAAATAAACAGGAAAATGAAAATAAAGAGCAAGTATCTGAGTTGAAGGTGATTGAGGAACAATATGAAAAGATGTACGGATTGTTTGAAGATGCCCGATATACAGATGCGATGGCAGTAAAAATGGAGTCTGACCGGAAGTATGCCGGAAATGCTTATCAATCGAGGTTTGACTATTTGTATGGTCTTTGTCTAATCAAATCCGGGAATCCCGAAAAAGGTATTGAAATTCTAAAACAAATAACGGCTGATTATCCAACTACACCCATTGCACAGCAGTCTCAGGGAACCATTGAAGCTTGGGAGAAATTAAAAAACAATACCGGCAGCGGAACCACTGATAGTAGCAAGGCCACAGTTGGGTCGGATGAAACTCAAATATGGAAGACATGGGATGGCAAGGAAGAATTATTTTATTTGCTGGTCTTCCCGAAAGGAAGCAATACCAATATGATCAGGGCCACGCTGAATGATTTCAATAAGGAAAACTTCATTTTTGAAACCCTGGAAGTAAGCCCGGCGCGCGCATCCGGCAGCACCATATATATCAGTATATCCAATTTCAGTAAACCCGAGAAAACAAAAGAGTACCTGGCATTCATTGAGAAAAAGCCCGAAATATTTGCTGCAAAAGGTCTGTTTGAGTTTGAAATGGCATGGATTTCAAAAACAAATTACCTGACCCTGGCTACCAATAACCGAATCAATGCCTATATGGAATTCTTCCGTGGAAAATTGCGCTAACATGGTATATTCGCATTGAAAATGGCGGCTAAATCAGATTACTTTTTAATTGGTAAATTTTGGAAATTTCTTCTGGGAATTTTCCTCATGATTATTGTTTTCTTCATGCTGGTGAATTTTGGATTGTTTGGTGAGATGCCTGAAATCAAAGATTTAGAAAATCCAAAAAGTGCTCAAAGTTCAGTGGTTTACTCAGCAGACGGCGAAATACTTGGAACTTATTTTCTGGAAAACCGCACCAATATTAAACATGATCAGATAGCACAGTGTGTTTACGATGCGCTGATTTCCACCGAGGATATTCGTTTCTATGAACATTCGGGCATTGATGCAAAGGGTACGGCAAGGGCCATCGTTAGAATGGGCCGCGATGGTGGGGCCAGCACCATTTCTCAACAGCTGGCGAAAAATCTTTTCAGTATTTATGAAAAGCCAAAAATGAAAATTACCCGCCTGATGCAAAAATTTAAGGAGTGGATCATTGCCATCAGACTGGAACGAAGATTTACCAAAGATGAAATTATCACCATGTACCTCAATACCGTTCCTTTTTCAGGGATGAGCTGGGGCATTGATGCTGCAAGCCGGGAATTTTTCAACAAAAAGCCATCGGCACTAAAGGTAGAAGAAGCAGCGGTACTGATAGGTATGCTCAAAGCAACCAGTTTTTACAATCCACGCCTGAATCCTGAAAATTCTAAAGAGAGAAGAAATGTGGTATTAAAACAAATGGTGAAGTATGGAAAGCTTGATGCAGGACAATATGAAACCATTAAGGAACAGAAGGTAAAACTGGATTATAAGCGAGTTGACAATGAAGGTCCTGCTATTTATTTCCGCGATCAGCTTGCAGAATTCATGAAAGAATGGTGCAAGAAAAACGGACACAATCTTTACAGAAGCGGACTTAGAATTTACACCACCATAGACAGCCGCATGCAGCAATATGCCGAGAATGCAGTGACACAGCACATGGCAGACCTGCAGAAACAATTTTATCAAACCTGGGGAAAAGATGCACCCTGGCGAAAAATCAGCGACTGGACCGTCATTCCCGATTTTATTGAAAATGCCTTAAAAAGAACGGATCGTTATCAGGCCCTTAAGGTAAAATTCAACGGTGATGAAAAGGCCATTATGGCAGAACTCAAAAAACCTATTCGCATGACTATTTTTACATGGAAAGGTGAACGTGATACCACCATGAGCCCGTATGACAGCATGAAGTATATCAAAAAGTTTCTGCATGCAGGTTTTGTTGCAGTAGAACCTGAAACGGGACATGTTAAAGCATGGGTTGGTGGCATCAATCATAAATTCTTTAAATATGATCATGTGAACGTTCGTGCACGCAGACAGGTGGGTTCTACCTTCAAACCCATTGTTTATGCCACCGCCATGGATATCAATAAATACAGTCCATGCACTGTTTTTCCGCGAGAGCGAACCACTTTCCCTGGTGCAGACGGAGAATTGTGGAGTCCTCGCAACAGCGACGGCACCGAAGGCGGCGAAGCCACCATGGCCAAAGGGCTGGCACTTTCAGACAACCTTATTACTGCACAAATCATGAAATCATTGGGTGATGAAGCCCCTCAAATGGTTATTAAATTTGCCGAACGTGTAGGAATAGAGAAGAACCGTATCCCACCTGTCCCCAGCATTTGCCTGGGCACCATGGAACTCAGTCCATTCGAAATGGCCAGTGCCTATACCGCTTTTGTGAATAAAGGATTGTGGATTAGGCCCACCTACATCACCCGTATTGAGGATAAAAATGGTAATGTGCTGGAAGAATTCGGAACACCGGAACACGACCAGGTACTCAGCGAGGAAAAAGCATATCTGATGTTCAGCATGCTGAAAGGCGTGGTAGATTTTGGCACCGGTAGTTACTTGCGCGGAAAATATGGTGTATCAGGCCACATTGGCGGTAAAACCGGCACCACGCAGGGCAGTGCAGACGGCTGGTTTATGGGGGTTACCCGTGGATTGGTCTGCAGCGTTTGGGTGGGGGCAGATGACCCTTCGGTCCGATTCCGGAACGGATGGATCGGTCAGGGAGCCCTCATGGCATTACCTATATATGGCATATTCCTCAAACAGGCACAGGCAGATAAAAGCCTAAATATTAATACAGAGATGCCGGAACCACCGGAAAACATGAGTAATATGACCATGGACTGCGGTGAAAACGGAGAAGCAGATCGTGGCGGTGAACTGGATGTAGATGAACTTGGAAATTGACCGTTTAATCTTGTTTATTTCAATTTATTTTCTTATATTTGCACCCCCAAAACGAACAGAATTATCATGAAACCCGATATACATCCCAAGAATTTTCGTCCGGTTGTTTTCAAAGACATGAGCTGCGACCATACTTTTTTAGTTCGCAGTTGTGTTGACACCAAAGAAACCATCAAGTGGGAAGATGGCAATGAATACCCTCTTTTCAAGCTTGAAATTTCAGACAAATCACACCCATTTTACACCGGCAAGCAGCAGCTTGTAGATACCGCAGGACGTATCGACAAGTTCATGAAGCGCTACGGCAAAAAGTAAAAAAAGATATTTTTATCGAAAGCCGCTCTGCAGAGCGGCTTTTTTTGTGCTTAAACATTTGGTTTGCCTTAATTTCGAAGCCATGCAAATCAACTTCTTTGATGATGCACAGATAGATCATCTGTTTCCGCTCACCCTCACCCGCCCGGCTGGCAATCTTAGGTGCGGCATCCAAACCCTTGCCGAAAAATGGTGTGCCATCCTTAAGCCAGCTTCATGGGGATTTGAAACCCGCGATTACCTAAGTGAGAAATTTTCTGCCACAGGAAATGCAGATTTGCGCATCAACGGAAGGTTGCTGCCCTGCGAATCTTTGATTCATGCCATTCAGGCGTTGCAACCCGGGCAATCACTGATTGATGGCGAAATCATCCTTGCCGAAAAGCATGGAAACACCAAAGAAAAAGTTATTTTTAATGATTCGTTTCAAATGCTGAAGCGGCCATACGACATATTTCTTTTGGCCGGATCTGAAATTCAGCGCGATACAGCAACACTTACAGCAGGACGAACCTCGCAAAAGCCTCATTCGTCGGTGCAAATCATCGGAGAGTATCCGGTTTTCATGGAAGAAGGGGCAAAAGCGCATGCCTGCGTAATCAATGCCTCCAACGGCCCGGTATACATTGGTCAAAATGCAGAAATCATGGAGGGCTGTCTGGTGCGCGGACCATTTGCCATGGGTGAAGGCAGCGTGCTAAAAATGGGTGCCAAAGTATATGGCCCCACGGCTTTAGGCCCCTACTGTGTTGTGGGTGGTGAAGTAAACAATATTTGCATGCAGGGCTACAGCAACAAAGGCCACGATGGTTTTTTGGGCAATGCCGTGCTTGGCGAGTGGTGCAATATTGGCGCCGACAGCAACTGCAGCAACCTGAAGAATAACTACGAGGATGTGAAGGTATGGAACTACAGCACCGGCAGGTTTGATCGAAGCGGGCAGCAATTTTGCGGCCTTATCATGGGCGATCACAGCAAATGTGGCATCAATACCATGTTTAACACCGGAACGGTGGTAGGTGTTTCGGCCAACATCTTTGGGGCGGGCTTTCCAAGGCAGTTTGTACCCGATTTTGCCTGGGGCGGAGCTTCCGGCTTTATCACCTACAAACTCGATGCCGCCTGCAAAACAGCAGCACTGGTTATGCCAAGACGCAAGAAAGAATTTGATGAAGTAGAAAAAGGCATCATGGAAGCTGTTTTTTCCAAAAGCTCTTCCTATAGAAACTGGGAAACTTCTGAGAAAGAATAATCATCAATCTTCACCCAGAGCAAAGAAATCCTTCATCCGCTGCGCATTGATGTTCAGTACTACACCCATTACCACCAGCAACATACCCGCGTATTGCAGCCACACGTAATGTTCATCAAAGATGAATAAGCCCGCAGCTGCCCCCCATAAAATTCCTGTGTAACTAACCGCAGACACCCTGCTGGCCAGATCTTCCTGATAAGCGCGGGTCATGAAAAATTGGCCAATTTGGGTAGTCACTCCAGTTGCAATCAACCAGCCATATTGCATTGCATCCGGCCATATCCATTCGCCGGGCTTAAACAAAAAATACGACAACGCAATGGGAACGCTCACCAGCGGAAAATACAGCACTACCACATTGGGATCTTCAATGCCTTTGAGTTTCTTGATGGTATTGTAGGCCAAGGCCGAAAAAAATGCACCACCAAACCCAGCCAACATTGGAATGATAGGCACCTGAAATCCGGCCCCATTCACCAATACAACCCCCGCAAAAGTTAGGATGAAGAAAATCCACTGAATCCGCAACACCTTCTCCCCTGCCATCCAAATGGCCAGAATTGTTGTGAGTACCGGTGCCAGGTAGTGTATGATAATGGCATTGCCCAAAGGCATGTTCTGCAAGGTGTAGAAATAACAAATCAAACCCATAGAACCAAAAAAACCGCGCTGAAGGAGCAATAATTTGTTTTTACCAAGCGGACTCACACCCAATTGCAGAATGGTTATATAACCCAGTATAATTTGCACAACAGCCCTGAAGAACACCGTTTCTGCCACCGGAATGCCCTGCAATTTCTTCACACAGATATTCATGAGCCCAAAAGCGCAGCTGGCGACGAGCATCATCCAGATTCCTTTTGAGATTTTAGTTTTCATTGAATGAATGAATGAATGAATGAATGAATGAATGAATGAATGAATGAATGAATGAGCCGTTTTATTAGATATATATTGTAGTTTTGTTCTGTGTTTTTAAAACATGAAAGAATCCGTCATTGCCACCAAATCCTTTCACTTCGCAATCAGTGTGGTTGAGTTGTACAAAATAATTATACGAAGAGAAAAGGAATTTGTGATGAGCAAACAACTTTTACGCTCAGGCACGTCCGTAGGGGCTAATATAGCCGAGGCTGCCGGGTCTATTTCAAAAAGAGAATTTATTGCCAAAATGCAGATATCCTACAAGGAAGCGCATGAATCGCTTTTTTGGATAAAGTTACTGAAAGAAACAAATTTTATAAATGAAATAGAATACGAAAAAATGGAGGAAATGGTAAAAGAGATTATTAAAATCATGCATTCCATTTTAAAAACCTCAAAAATGAACGGATAACCCGTTCATTCATTCCTTCATTTTTTCATTAAACCTTAGGATACCTGACTCAGCACAATGTTCATGCTGCGAACGGCATCGGCTGACTTGGCAAATTCCGCTTTTTCAGCATCGTTCAAATCCAGGTTTACAATCTTTTCCCAACCTGATTTACCCAAAATTACGGGCACACCAATGCAGATATCGTTCTGGCCGTATTCGCCTTCCAGGTACACGCAGCAGGGATACATCTTTTTCTGGTCGGCAACAATGGCGTGCACCAGTGCAGCTACAGAAGCTCCGGGTGCATACCAGGCGCTGGTTCCAAGCATACCGGTGAGGGTAGCACCGCCCACCATGATATCAGACTTCACTTTTGCCAGGGTTTCTTCACCGGCAAACTGAGAAGCAGCAACGCCTCTGTATGAAGCCATGCGTGTCAAAGGAATCATGGTGGTATCGCCATGGCCGCCGATCACCATGCCATCCACATCGTTGGAAGGGCAATTGAGCGCTGCACTCAGGTAAGTACGGAAACGGCTGCTATCCAGAATACCACCCATGCCAATGATGCGGTTTTTGGGAAGACCTGTTGCTTTCAATGCCAGGTATGTCATGGTATCCATGGGGTTGGAAACCACCACAATAATAGCATTGGGACTGTGTTTCAATACATTTTCACAAACTGTTTTCACGATGCCTGCATTTACGCCAATCAGTTCTTCGCGTGTCATGCCGGGCTTGCGGGGAATGCCGCTGGTAATAACAACCACATCGCTGCCGGCAGTTTTGCTGTAATCGTTGGTAGAGCCGCTGATGCGCGTATCAAAACCATTGGTGGTGGCGCACTGCATCAGGTCCAGGGCCTTACCTTCGGCGAAATTTTCTTTGATGTCCAGCAGAACAACTTCCGAAGCAAAATCTTTCATTGCAATGTACTCTGCACAGGAGGCACCCACGTTTCCGGCACCAATAACACTTATTTTAGACATGGTTGTATTGAATTATTAATACTGCAAATTTAAGCAACCATGATTACTTACCCTTAAAGTGTTAAGCAATTGTGTAAAAAGATTCATCAAATTAGAACTTTAAAAAGCAAACAATCCAATTGAGTTAGATTATTTAGTATTTTATCATCCAACTCACTTACTTTTGTAAACTTTTTCTATTCAAACACATTTCATAAAATGAAAAATAAATACATTGATCTCATCAACCAGACCTTTTACTTCCCTCAGGAAGAGTTTAAACTGGATGAAAACAATGATCTCATGTTCCATAACATACCCTTAATGGAACTGATAAACCAGTATGGAACACCCTTAAAATTTACCTATCTGCCTAAAATATCAGAGAATATTCAAAAGGCACGCACCTGGTTTAATGTGGCCATAGCAAAAGCCGATTATCAGGGTAAATACTATTATTGCTACTGCACCAAAAGCAATCACTTTCAATATGTAATAGAAGAAGTACTGAAGAACAACGTACACATTGAAACCTCCAGCGCCTTTGATATCAACATCATTGAAACCTTATTCGAACAGGGCCTGATTAACAAAGACAAGTTCGTTGTATGCAATGGATTTAAGCGTGAGCAGTACATCGAGAACATTGCCAACCTGATCAATACTGGCTGGACCAACGTTATTCCGGTGATTGACAACTACCGCGAGATAGAGCAGCTGGAAACCCAGGTAAATGCGCCATTCACCTGTGGCATCCGCATTGCCTCTGAAGAAGAACCCAAATTTGAATTCTATACATCCCGACTGGGCATTGGCTATAAAGACATTCTGCCATTTTACCGTAGCAAGATCAAAAAAAATAAGAATGTGAACCTGAAGATGCTTCACTTTTTTATCAATACAGGCATCTATGACACATCTTACTACTGGAATGAACTGCACAAGTGCCTGAAAGTATACTGTGAGTTAAAAAAGGAATGCCCAACACTCGACACCCTTAATATTGGCGGTGGATTTCCCATTAAAAACTCCATGACCTTTGATTACGACTACGAATACATGGCCACCGAAATCGTATCGCAGATCAAGCAGGTTTGCACCGAAAACGGCATACCCGAACCGGACATCTTTACTGAATTTGGTTCATTTACCGTAGGTGAATCCGGTGGAGCCATCTTCCGTGTACTGGACCAGAAACCGCAAAACGACCGTGAAAAATGGAACATGATAGACAGTAGTTTCATGACCACTTTACCAGATGCATGGGCCATCAACAAGAAGTTTGTAATGCTGCCCATTAACCGTTGGGAAGAGGAATATGAAAGGGTTCTGCTTGGTGGAATTACCTGCGACAGCGATGATTACTACAATTCAGAGCAACACGTGAACGCCATTTATCTACCCCAATATGATAAAGAAGATCCTTTATACATAGGATTTTTTCATACCGGCGCATACCAGGAAAGTATAGGCGGATATGGTGGTATACAACACTGCCTCACCCCATCACCCAAACATGTAATCATAGACAAAGACGAAAACGGAGAGTATTACTTCAGGTTATTCAGCAAAGAACAGAGCTATAAAAGTATGCTGAAGACACTCGGATATATGTAATCTAGGTGAATTGGATATCGGACATAAGCACAACCTAATCAACCAAGGATTTAGGTTTGTTGGAAAACACCCACAATGCCGCAAACACAATAAAACCATTGATTATTATCAGTTCAGGACCGATTTTATAGCCGTGAAATAGGCCCGCAGAAAAGGAATCAAGGCCCAGCTTTAGCTTTAACTTCTGCTCATAATAAGCAGGATTGCTTAGCAAATCGAGCAATAGCGTTAATACAGGCCCCAGCAAACAGGCAGGCCAAAGGAAAAGCTCTCTCACCTTGCGTTTTGTTAGTATTCCGAAGGCAAACAGGCCCAACAGTGGACCATAGGTTATGCCTGCAAACTTGATAATAAACTGAATTATGGATTTGTCATTGATGTAGCGAAACAGGAAAACCATAAGCAGAAAAACGATGGCAAAAGTCAGATGCACCAGCATTCGTTTGCGTTTGCGTGCTCGCTCATCGGTTTGCGTTTGCTGAATATTCAATACATCAATACAATAGCTGGACGTGAGTGAGGTAAGTGCGCCATCCACACTGGGAAAGAGCGCTGAAATGAGGGCTATAACAAAGACTATTCCCAGGCCGCCGGAAAATGCCTCACTCAAAGCCAGGGCAGGAAAAAGATCATCGCCAGTAGCCACTGCCCCATTGCCCAGCAGCACCGGATTATTTGCCTGATAAACATGTAAAACCGCTCCAAGAAACAAGAATAATGCATTCACCCCCACCAGAATGGCGCTCATCAGCATCATATTCTTTTGTGAATCTTTCAGCGTTTTTACCGAAATATTCTTCTGCATCATTTCCTGATCCAGCCC
>JBILTS010000117.1:0-6970 GCA_044371405.1 Bacteroidia bacterium | reverse complement strand
GCGATTTGCTGATACGAAACTGCCAGGCCGCATGCGGATGCACAACCCCGGGATGGACAAAAGAAGTAATAAAACCCGGTGGCGAAGGATTTGTGGATGCCACATTTAATACCACAGGCAGGGGTTCCAAAGACGGCCTGGAGAATGAAAAGTCCATAACCGTTGAGTTTGAGAATTCCACAGTAGAAATTGTGTTGCTAAAATTTAAAGCAACGGTGTTTTCTACGCCGGAAGAAGACGAAGGATTAGAACAAAACAATCATTGATAAATATGTTAATTACCCTGTTGCAAAGTGCGGCTGCCGGACCCGGCGGCATGAGCCAGTTTTTACCCCTGATGTTAATCATGGTGGTGTTTTTCTTTTTTATGATCTGGCCACAAATGCGCAAGCAGAAAAAAGCCAAGGCATATCTGGCAGAGCTGAAAAAAGGCGACCACGTTGTCACAACCGGAGGTTTTCACGCCAAGATTTCTCAGATTACCGACACCTGTTTCATCCTGGAGCTGGAAGAAGGTAAAATTAAGGCAGAGAAGGCAGCCGTGAGCATGGAAATGACCATGGCGGCATACCCCAAGCCCAAGGCATAAGGTTTTGTTGCGCGTTGGCATCACCGGCGGAATAGGCAGCGGAAAAACCACGGTTTGTGGTGTTTTCGAAACCCTCGGTGTGCCGGTATACCACGCAGATGATGCGGTAAAGCGATTGTACACCGAAAACAAGGATTTGCAAAATGCCTTGTTGGATGTTTATGGTCCGGATGTGCTAATAAACGGTACTGTTAACAAGGCGTTTCTTACTTCTGTTGTTTTTGGAAGTGCCGCTGCCTCTGAAAAATTAAGCGCCCTGGTACACCCCTTTGTTTTTGATGATTATGAATCCTGGTGCCGGGCCCGGGAAGATTGCCCCTATACGATTAAAGAAGCGGCTATTTTGTTTGAAAGTGGCGGTTACAAACGCATACACAGGGCCATTGGGGTGGTGGCACCCGAGGAATTGCGCATACACAGAACGATGGAGCGGGATAAGTGCAGCCGGGCAGATGTGTTAAAACGTATGCAGAAACAACTTGAGCAAAAAGAATTGGCCTCGAAATGCCATTACATCATAGAAAATGATGGCAACCACAGTCTGCTGGAACAAGTTTTGAATACACACCGCCAGTTGTTGGCGGAAGCTAATAAATCAATACCTTTCATGGCATAAAAAAACCCGCCGTGAAGCGGGTTTTTTTTATCATTAATGTCTTTATTTAATCCAGGAAATAATTAACGTCGTCAAATTTTCCGTTGGTCATGTTATATCCCTGACCACCGGTATTGGAAACCATGTTGAAATTAAATGTTCCTGAAAAAAGCTGTTTGCTGCTGTCCCATTTGTTGATGGTAAAGCTATAGCTGGTGGTATACAGGAAAAATGAGGTGAAAATCAAGTTTTGATCCGGACTGGGCAAATAAATCATAAAGCCCGAAGGAGATGAAGTGCCTGTGTATGTGCCCGTTCTACCGGATGTTAGCACCAGCTGAGCCAGCACAATGGAGGTGTCTGCATAATTGGTGGCGATGAAAATTAGTGTGTCACCATTCAAATAGGCCTCACAACCCGGAATGCTGTCCAGTCCAATCGTTGTGCCGGTTTTTCCGCTCGTCCAAGACTTTCCATTGAGACTTGCGCTGGTAATACCGGCATTGGCTGTGGGTGCGGGTGTGTTGTTGTCGTTCTTGTCATCTTTTTTACAAGACGAGGCCATCATCAGTGCCATTGCACTGAGAAAGAATAGTTTGGTGATGTGTTTCATATACTGTGTTTGTTGGTTTATGTATTACAGATTTTTACTTCTTTGCCCCCAAATTACTTGCCGGTAAAATTGGGTTTTCTTTTGTTTAGGAAAGCGTCTGTACCTTCTTTAAAGTCTTCGGTGATAAACGCTTCTCCAAACTCATAAATTTCACGTTGCATGCCGTTCACATTGGGGCGGAAGAAGTCATTAACGCATTTTATCACCTTGCCAACCGCAACCGGGCTCTTGGTGCTGATTTTGGCGAGAATTTCGCGGCATTTTGGCAACAGCTCTTCCAGGGAAACCACATGGTTTACCAAGCCAAGCTGAAGGGCTGTAGCAGCATCAATGCTATCGCCGGTGAGCAAAAGTTCCACGGCCTTGCCTTTGCCTACCAGTTGAATCATTCTTTGTGTGCCGCCATATCCGGGAGGAACGCCAAGGTTAACTTCCGGCTGCCCGAATTTGGCATTTTCTGATGCTACGCGCATGTGGCAGCACATGGCCAATTCGCAACCACCGCCCAAAGCAAACCCGTTTACCGCAGCTATCACCGGTTTTTCGCTGTTTTCGAGGGTGTTCATTACATCATGGCCATCAGCGCTCATGCGGGTTGCCTGGTCTTCGGTAAAGTGGGCAAATTCGCTGATGTCTGCGCCGGCGGCGAACGCTTTGGTACCGGAACCGGTTAGGATAATGCCTTTTACAGCGGCGTCAGTCTGGGCCTCAACCACGGCAGCACGAATTTCCTGCAGGGTTTTTAACGTGAGGGCGTTGAGTTTGCTTTCCCTGTTCAGGGTAATGGTAAGAATCCCCTCTGCTGTGTGAGTTAGGATATTCTCGTATGTGGTCAAGGTTTCCATGAAGGATTTAAAAAGGTCTTTTTTCTTTTACCCATTGGGTGATATAATCAACGATGGCAGCCATTTCTGTTCCCGGAGGAAACAACCGGGCTACCCCTTGTTTGTTTAGTTCTTCTGCATCATTATCTGGTATGATGCCTCCGCCTGTGAGCAACACATCGGTCATGCCGGCATTTTTCATCAATTCCAGCACTTTTGGGAAAACTGTGTTGTGTGCGCCGGATAAAATGCTGATGCCGATGGCGTCAACATCCTCCTGTAGTGCCGCTTGAACGACCATTTCCGGGGTTTGTCTCAGACCGGTATAAATTACCTCCATGCCGGCATCGCGGAGCGCTGCCGCAATCACTTTGGCCCCGCGGTCATGGCCGTCCAGGCCCACCTTGGCAACCAACACCCTGATTGGTCTTTTAGAGGTGTTTTCGTTCATTGATAGTGCAAAGTTCGTTAATATCTCTCAAACCTGAACATGGGTTGCGTCAGAAAGAAATTCTGTCAATTTTTGTGCGGTTTTCCATAGCTTCATCAGCACATCAACGGGGTTTTGCTCGATAAAAACCTCCGGTTCCATCATATGCTGTATGTAAAACTGGGTGTTATAAATTTCGGCGGGAGGGTTTTTATATGACGAAAATTCTGCCGGTATTCTTTTTTGTTTATCACCCAAAACACTACCAAAAGCCGTCTTAAATACCCGTTCTGAGGTGATTTTATGCCAGGAGTCAGGGTGTTTTGCCAGATGGCGGCGAATTTGCAGCAGCTGTTCTTTGTCAGGCATATAATAACCGGCATAAAATGCACAGTATTCGGGGCCTGCCTCGAAATAAAACCCGTCCGGACCCAGTGATTTTTTTCCTTCCGGCGATATAATAGCACTGCGGTTGAGTTTGTAGGGTGTTTTATCTTTAGAAAAGCGGATATCGCGGTTAATTCTAAAAATACAGTCGCCGGGGCGCACCAAAATTTCGGTGTTTTCATGTTTGGCAAAGTGCACCAACAGCTCGGCAACCAGATTTTCAAAGGGTTTCTTCACATCAAGTTCATAGCGACTGCGGTTTTCATCGAACCAACCCTTGCGGTTGTTGGCAGACAGCTCAATAAAAAACTCAAAAAAATCGGGCTTAAGACTTTGTTCAGGCATGTTGGCCGTTTTGAATTGTACCGTTTTTAAATTCGGGCAACACGTTGAGCGTGTTAATTTTTAGGCAGGCCTCCAGGTCTGATTCTATATGGAGGGAGTTGAAACGAATCACATGGCTGGCTTTTTGCAAATATTCGGGTAACGCTGTTCGGGCTTTTTCATAAAGGTCCATGGCTGCCAGGGTGGCATCGTCTGTAATGGTAAACCGGTCGCGGAGCACCAGGGCAACCGCCCCCGCAAAGAGGGTGTCTTCCAGGTTAAACTTGTCTTTCCAGCCGGCACAAAAAAGCAATAGGTCGTTGTTTTCTGTAAGCAACCGGTCGCAAAGCGTTTGCAGATTTAGAAACGATCCCGCCCAAACGTGTTTGGCGGTACTGCACATTTGCAGCGCCCGCGTGCCATTGGTGGTGGTGAGGGCAATTTTTTGTCCGGCAACGCGTTCCCTGGTATAATCCTGAGGGGAGTTTCCCAAATCAAAACCGGAAACTGTTTCTCCCATGCGTTCGGCCGCGGCAATCCAGCCCATTTGTTGCATGGCTGCGGCTTCTTCCGGTTTGGCCACCGGCAGTATTTCGCGGGCACCATTGGCAAAGGCCACACAGATGGTGGTAGTGGCACGGAGAATGTCTATTACCACCACGTTTTTCTGTTCCAAACCCTCCTCATACAGATGAAAAAGCGCGGGGCTGATGATGGTTTCTATTGCTGGCATTATCCTGCGGCGTTAATTCGGGTTATGGCAATATTTTGCGGCTGCGTGGTAAATAGCATAACAGCGTCAGCTGCTTTGTCGGTGGCTGTTTTAACCGTCTCTGCCTCCTCGGTGTTCCATTTTCCCAAAACAAACTCCGATTGCCGCCCTTTAGGAAAGTCACTGCCTATACCAAAACGAAGTCGGGCATATTGGGTATGCCCCAAGGTTTCGTTAATGCTTTTTAATCCATTGTGACCACCATCGCTGCCGTTTAACCGCAAGCGCAGTTTTCCCACCGGCAGGGCAAGATCATCAAGCAGAACCAATAGTTGCGATGGTGGTAATTTTTCGGCCTGCAGCCAATATGAAACGGCCTTGCCGCTGAGATTCATGAAGGTGTTGGGTTTTAGAAGAATCAGGGTGCGGCCCTTGACGGATGTTTTTGCTACCCAGCCATGTCTTTGCAGGGTCCACTCGGCGCTTTGCCTTGCTGCCAGCTCGTCGAGCACATCAAACCCTATGTTGTGACGGGTGTGTTGATATTCGTCTCCGGGATTTCCCAAACCAACCACCAGAAATTTCATGCCGGTCGTTAATGGTTGGGGTCGTTGATGTGGTAGTTTTGGGGAAATACAATGTTGTCTTTGCCCTGCTGATCAACCCAGTAACCCGGGGCAATTTTCCTGTCCCTGAAAAATGCGTACGCCTCTTCCAGGTTTTCCCAAAACTTAATCAGCTGAGGCTTGTGGCCATAGGTGGTTTTCAAATGTGCCCAGTTTTTGTTGTTAAACTGACAGGGGAAAATATCAATGGGGATTTTGGCTTTCGAGCCCTGATAGTTTTGAGAAAGGATGGTAACCCAGTAAATTTCGTCAATCAGACTATCGGTCATGGGAAGACAACCCACGCTGGCGCAACCACCGTGGATATAAATTTCGTTGCCCGGATTTGATTTGTCAGCAAAAACCAAATCGCTCTCGTTGGGATATGCCACCTTCATACTAAGGCGGTAGTTGCTGTGCGGATTGAATTTCTCAATGTAATAGAGTCCTTCGGGAACCTGGAGATCACCAAACCTTCTTTTTGGTCCAAGGTCGCCGCTGCTTTGGCAGATGGAATATGACTTTATTTTTTTATAGTTTCTGCTGCTGCTGTCTGTGGCCCACAGTTCAAGCTGGTCTTCCATTTTGAACGCCCTCCAGTAAATATATTTTGGTGTTTCTGAAAGGCCGCTGTCGCGAAACATTTTGCGAATACGAGACTCTGTTCTGGCTTTGGCAACCCTTACCCGCTCAAAGTTGAGTTGCTGCTCAGCAACCGACTGTGCTAGCACCCCATCAGAGGAAAGTGCCGCAACGAGTCCGAATACAATAAGTAATTTGCGCATGTTGAATGCAAATTTATAGGGAATGCACCGATTTTAATGCCGGATATATTGCACTGCTTATCCCCAATAATCCGCAAAGACCTGATATAAAAATTAAATCTGTGAATTTCAGGGCAACCGGGTAAACAGCAGAAATGCTGCTTTGGGTGGTAATAAACCCAAATTTTTGTTGAAGCAACACCAGTATCATACCTAGCAAAAGTCCAGCCAGTGTGCCGGCCATGGCCACCAGGAGGCCCTCCCGAAAAAACACGCCCTGTATGCTTCTCAGTCTCATACCAATATGGCTAAGTAATTTAATGTCGTTCTTTTTTTCCAGTACCAGCATGCTCAATGAGCCCAACAAGTTGAAGCTGATAAGCAGCAAAACAAAAGCCATGAGCGAAAAAGAGACCCATTTTTCGGTGTTAAACATTTTATACACAGCGCGGTTTTGTTCATATCGGTCTAAAACCTGTATGTCAGTGCCCGCGAAATTGTTGATTTGATTTTTGATTTTGGCGATGCTATAACCAGGTTTAATTTTTATTTCTACGGCACTCACCTCTCCGTCTCTTTCAAATAAAGATTGCGCCCAATTCAGCGGAACCACCAACAGCTTGTCGTCTTGTTCTTCTCCGGCCCTGATGACCGCAGAAACACCGATGTTGTCTTCGTTCATTTCCATCTGTGCAACCCCTACACTTTCTCTTTTGGGTGCCATTATATTTATGCCGTTTTGGCCGCTGTTTAGCCCCAGTTTGTAAACAACACCCTCTGCAAGCCAGGCAAACGGAACTTCCTCTTTGTTTTCCAATACAGGGGTGCCTGCAATAAGCAAAGAATCTGTATTAACTACACCCGGCCAGCTTTCTGCCACCCCTTTTATGGTAGCAACAATCTGATTGTCGGAATATTGAACAATGGCGTTTTCCTCCAGTACAGCCGCTGTTTTTTCAACGCCCTCAATTTTAGAAATGTTACGGATTAGCTTATCGTCCGGTGTAAAGACCTTGCCGGAAATCGGCTGAAGTTTTAGATCGGGATAATAATTTTCGTAGGTTTTGAAAATAATTCTTTCGAATCCGTTGAGTGCGCTAAGCAGTATCAGTAGGGCAAAGGATCCT
>JBILTS010000022.1:0-23454 GCA_044371405.1 Bacteroidia bacterium | reverse complement strand
AATACCGGTTTTGTTAAGTGCTTCCTTTTGCGCATTGTCCGGCATGGATGAGAAGGACACAAAAGCTGTGTAATATGCTGAAGAACTTGTTTTTTCGGGAATTTTGGTGATTTTTTCTGTTTTTATATCGCCGGTTTTTAAGCGAATAACAGGCAGGTGCTGCGCAGTTATAGTGCTGCCATAACACAATGCCAGCAAAGAGAATAGCGTGCTTTTTGTATTAATTTTCATTTTTATCAATACTTTTTCAAATTTACATGAATTGCTTATTCAAACATGATTTATGAGATACACTTTTACATTATCTCTTTGATTGATAAACAAAACTGCTCCAAATAGACGCAAATACCAAATAAAATGTTGTCTTAACATGCCGAAAATTATCGTTTATGAATATATCCCCTGATTATATTCGCAACATGATACAACGTATTCAATCCCTGTATTTGCTGCTGGTTTTTCTGTTTGCAGCCCTGATGCTGTTCCTGAATCCGAATTTTGCTAAATTTAAATACACCAAAGCTGAGAAAATTAGCGCAGAGTTACATTTTGTTACCAAGCATTATTTCAATGAATCTGATTCGGGTAGTATGCCATTCGACAAGTTAAATATTCTGCTCATAGTCTCCATTGGGCTGGGATCTCTTTATGCCATATTTCTATTTAAAAAAACAGAGCTTCAGAAAAAAATATGCCTTTATGTTTCCTTGCTATCTGCAATACTGCTGGGATCATTGATTCTGGATTATCTGAAGATGGCAGAAGATGCCCCTGAAATTTCATCCTATCCCAGTATTCATGGTATTTGGCCGGTGGCCTGCATGGTGCTTTCGGCACTGGCTTGGGCTGCCATTCGCCGGGATGAAAAACTGCTGAGAAGCATGGACCGTATTCGATAATATGAGGCCAACAATACTTTGGGTTCTTTGGGTTTTTTGCTTTAGCGGTCAAGTCTTTGGTCAGCAAAAAAAATCGGGTATCGACCTAAATGAGCTCGTTACTCCTTATGAAGGATCGGGCGGAAAGCGCACCGCCACCTACACCCAGTGCGTGGAATGGTACCGCAGCATTCAGAAAATATTTCCGAATGTTTGCCGCATGGATTCCATTGGTTTATCAGATGGCGGCAGTCCAATTTATGTATTCAGAATCAACAGCACTGGCGGATCCGCCAAGGTAAAACTCCTCATTAACAACAATATTCACCCCGGCGAGCCGGAGGGAACCGATGCCAGCATGCTGCTGGTGAGGGAGCTATTAACCGAAAAGGACAATGAAGCCATTTTGGATAAATTAGACCTGCATATCATTTGCCAATACAACGTAGATGGATCTCAAACCCAGTCCTGCTGCACCCGTGCCAACCAGGATGGCCCTGAGAATCAGGGATTCAGGGGCAATGCCCGCAACTTGGATCTGAATCGCGATTTCATCAAAGCAGACAGCCGAAATGCCCGCGCTTTTATCCAGTACTTTGCCGCGCAAAAGTTTGATTTTTTCATAGACAATCATACCAGCAATGGGGCTGATTATCAATACACGCTCACCTATTTTCATACCCGACCGGAAAAGCTGTTGCCTCAGTTGCGGCCGCTCTTGCAACGTGTAGAAACTTACCTGAA
The DNA here is from genome assembly GCA_044371405.1 of Bacteroidia bacterium. GTDB lineage: Bacteria > Bacteroidota > Bacteroidia > NS11-12g > UBA955 > RGEC01. The sequence goes on along the minus strand of JBILTS010000022.1, from coordinate 21,832 downwards.
GCCAGAATTGGAAAAAGCCGGCTGGCCCATTGCGCCTTATGTGGAAACCATGAAAACGGTTCCGGATAGCGGTATTCATGCATTTTGGGAAACGGGCCGCTACGCCACCGGTTATGCTGCCCTGCACCATTGTATTGGCTACACGGTAGAAACCCACATGCTGAAACCATTTCCCAAAAGGGTGGAGGCTACGCTTGCGTTCATGCGTGTATTTGTGCGGGGCGTTACCAACGAATCCAATGTGGTGTTGAATGTGCGCGAATACCTAAAGCGGGCCCAAACGAGAAAATTGCAGGGCCGTCAGGTGGAATATCTATCGCATGAAATGGATGTTTCACGTTGGGATACAATCATATTTAATGGGTTTGCTTTTGGTTATAAAAACAGTAAGGTAACAGAAAAGCCCCGTCTGTATTACGACACAACCAAGCGATGGAGCCGGCCCATTCGGTATTATCGCTATTTCAAACCCAAAGACAGTGTGGTGATGCCGCGTTTTTATGTACTACCCTGGGCTTGGGGTGAAGTATATGATCGGCTGAAAATGAATCGCATAGAAATGAAGCAGGTGGGGCAAGATACTACCATTGCCATGCGGGTGAGTTTTGTTAACGGATATGAAACGGTAAAAAATCCCTATGAAGGGCATTATTTGCACTACAACATAAAAACCACCGATACACTGATTCCGGTAAAAATCAGGAAGGGCGACTGGTTCATTCCTGTTACGCAGGCGAATTATCAGTTATTGGCGGCAACACTGGAACCCCGCGCCCCCGACAGCTATTTTGCCTGGAATTTCTTTGATGCTGTTCTACAGCAAAAAGAAGGGTTTAGTGATTATGTTTGGGATGATAAAGCTGTGGAGATACTGGCAGCAAATCCCGGTTTAAAGAAGCGGTTTTTGGATAAAAAGGCAGCGGATAAAGTATTTGCAGAAGATTCCTGGGCACAGTGGATGTTTATATATAGAAATTCGCCGTATTACGAACCCACCTACAACCGCTACCCGGTGTATAGAATAGATTGATTATTTATTTTTAGGGTAGGAGTCAAATCCTTTAAAAAATTCTTCCGGTGTCACATTCAGAGCTCTTAATATTTTATAGAGGGTGTTCATCTGAATGTTTGCTCCTGCCTCATATTTTCCATACTGGGGTCTTGAAATGTTGTTGTCATAGGCGAAATACTCATAATTCGTGTATCCAGCTTTTTTTCTATAATATCTAAGTTTTTCGCCAATTTTCTTTAAAAAAATCTTTTCATCTGTTTCTAACATTTACAGGATATCCTTCCTTGTGCGAAAGAATATCATCTGCCGTATCTAAATAACTTTCAATATCATGCCAATCAATAAGGAGTATTAGTTTATATTTTCATGAAATTACCTACAATGTAAAATCAATTAGTTAATACAGAACACAACATTTCAATAATCAAAGCACCGAACGGGTATAACGTTGTAAAAAAATGTGTCAGGCCCCTTTTGGGGTAATTTTTAGATTCCGGGTGCTTTTACTCCCCGTAATACTCCACAAAATTATTCTGGGTTTCCCACAGGGTAATCTTGCTCAAAACTGCACCACCGGGAAGCGCAGCGCTTAACCGTTTCCAAATTTCCACCGCCATGTTTTCTATGCTGGGAATGCAATGTGAAAGCCAGGGCACATCCATGTTCAGGTTTTTGTGATCCAGCTCGTCAGTGATTTCCTTGCGGATGATTTCCTTGAGTTCCTTTAGGTTGATGATACATCCCGTATCCGCCGAAGGCGAACCTTTGACGGTTACATACAAATCGAAATTATGCCCATGAAAATGCGGATTGGCGCAGATTCCAAACTCTTCATAGTTCTTTTCATCACTCCAGTTGGGGTTCCACAAGCGGTGTGCTGCGTTGAAATGTTCTTTGCGGGTGAGGTGTAAAACGGGCATTTCGCTACAAAATTACATAAACACGGCGTTACTCCGAAATCCGTTTCATGGCAACCGTATCGATGGCGCCATACCTGATGATGGATGAGGTGATTCCGTCTACAAACCAGTTCACAGGCAGTATGAAGTTCAGGGCCGCCAGCTCGTTAAATTTTCTTTTCAGCGGTATGGATTGGGTTTCATACCCCGGTTTTTTTAGCATGATGGGTTGCTGATCTTCATAGCTGCGCTGAATTCTGACAATACATGGGGTAGTGTCCAGTAGTTGGTTGTTATGCCATACTTCCGCTCCGGGCTCCCTTGTCACAATGCGCATGCGCTGTTTTGTGCCTGTGAGCACGTAGGCACAATGGCTGGTTAGCAAAGCAATAAGAATGATAAAAATGCGTTGGGTTCTCATCAGGCCTGCACAGCTGCCGGATACCAGGTTTTTAGTTTTTCTACCGTGGCACGGATTTCTTCTTCCGTGTTGAATTTGCCAAAACTGAAACGCACGGTGGTTCTATCGGTGCCAGGATTGATGGCACTGATCACATGACTGCCTTTATTGCTGCCACTGCTGCAGGCGCTGCCACCTGATGCAGAAATTCCGGAAATATCGAGGTTGAAGAGCAGCATGTTGCCGGCCTCACTGGACGGGAATGATACGCTCAATAAGGTGTAAAGGCAATTCCCTTTGCAATCACCATTGAAGGCAACACCGGGAATTTCATTTTCGAGCAGCTCCATCATGCATTTTTTCAAATGCTCAATGTGGCTGCGCTTCTTTTCCATATCGCGGTAGCATATTTCCAGGGCTTTTGCCATGCCGATAATACCATATACATTCTCGGTGCCGCCGCGCACTTCGCGTTCCTGCGCCCCGCCGGTTATTTGTGGGGGCAATCTGTGGGCTTTGTTCATGTAAATGAATCCCACGCCTTTGGGTCCGTTGAATTTGTGGGCTGCCGCTGCCAGATAATCAATGTGGCCCCGGCTCAAATCAAAATTATAGTGGCCCATGGTTTGCACAGTATCGCAATGAAACAATGCTCCTGCCTGATGGGCCATGTTGCCCACGGTTTCAATGTCCAGCAGGTTTCCTATTTCATTGTTTGCATGCATTAAACTCACCATGCAGTTGGGCAATGTGTTCAGCAGTTCCTGCAAATGCTCCATATCCACGTGCCCGTTGTCTTTCAAGCGCACAAGGTGCATTTCGGCCAGTCCCGCCTTGTGCAGTTCTTCGGCGGTGTGCAGCACGGCGTGGTGCTCAATGGGCGACGTGATGATGTTTTTAATGCCTTTGTGCATCACGGCGCTACGCAGGGCCAAGTTGTCGGCCTCAGTGCCACCGCTGGTAAAAAAAATTTCGGAGGGCTGGCAGTTCAGCAGTTTGGCGATGCTGCCACGGGCCTCTTCCATCAGGGCTTTCACCTTGCGGCCATGGCCGTGTGTGCTGCTGGGGTTTCCATATAAATCGCGCATCACCGGGATCATGGCATCCAGCACTTCGGGGTCGAGTGGGGTGGTGGCGGCGTTGTCGAGGTAGATTCTGTTTTGCATGGTTAAATGCGGTTGTGCAGATTCAAATATCCGATAATTTTATAACAGAGCTTGGCCATGCTGAATTCGGTGATGATGTCTGTTTCTCGTGGGGCAATTTCCACGATATCGAAGCCCACCACTTTTTTGCGTTCTGCCAGCCGGCGAAAAAGTTTGCAGCCCTGCATCCAGCTAAGGCCGCCCGGCTCGGCGGTACCCACAGCCGGACAAACCGACGGATCAAATCCATCTGCATCAATGGTCAGGTACACTTCATCGCTTAGTTTGTCTATACAGGCGTCAATCCAGGCATCGTCGTTCCACAGTTGGTGAGCATACCAGGTATGGATGTTGGAAGATGATTTTCTTAAATCGGCCTCTTCTTTGCACTGCGCGCGGATGCCCAACTGTACCAAGGGAACACCCAGGTCGTGCACACGGGCCATCACACTGGCATGGGAGTATGGATTGCCGTTGTATTCGGCCCGCAAATCGCTGTGGGCATCAATTTGCAGCACACTCAGGTTGGGGTATTTTTCCAAATGTGCCTGCACAAATCCAAGTGAAACGGTGTGTTCTGCCCCCAGTGATACAACAAATTTGCCCTCATTAAGCAGCGCAGATGTCTGTGCCCTGATTTTTTCTACAGCGGCGGCATCCACGGTGTTGGTGAAATCGGTGGGTGCAAGTGTGGCAATACCTACATACCGGTATGTTTCTGAATCGAGTTCTTCATCATAAAACTCCACAAAGTGGCTGGCGCTTACAATGGCTTCCGGACCTTTGTCGCTGCCTGCAATGTAGGAGCTGGTGTGCTCGTAGGGAATTTGCTGAATGACCACGCGGGCGTTTTCAAAAGAAGCCAGGTGTGCTTCGGGCAGGGCCAGAAAGCCCTCTTCAGCGGGAAGAACGGAAACGGGAAGCTGGTTCAAGATTACCCTTTTACGCGTTCTACATATTCACCGGTGCGGGTATCAATTTTGATTTTTTCACCGGTTTCCACAAACAGTGGAACCATAACGGTAGCGCCGGTTTCCACGGTAGCGGGTTTCAGGGTGTTGGTGGCCGTATCGCCGCGCACACCGGGCTCGCTGTAGGTGATTTCGAGTACCACATGCGAGGGAGCAGAAGCACCAATGGGGAGTTCTCCTTCGAAAGAAACCAGTACTTCATCGCCTTCTTTCATGAATTTGGCACCGTCGCCAAACATGAATTTTGGGATGGGAACCTGATCGTAAGTTTCATTGTTCATGCAAATAAAGCTGTCGCCTTCTTCGTACAGGAACTGGAGCTCGTGGGTTTCTACGCGCACGATGATAACTTCTTCGCCACTGCGGAAACGGTTTTCGGCGTGTTTACCATCCTTTACTCGGCGCATACGGGCCTGATAAAAAGCACGGAGGTTTCCGGGTGTGCGGTGTTGCCATTCAATGATCTGGCAGAGTTCTCCGTTGTAGCGGATGAACATGCCGTTGGATACGTCCTGGGTTGTTGCCATAAGTTTATTGATGCAAATTTAACACAAAACGGCCACAGGGGCACATTCTTTACTTCAGATACTCCAGCTGAATACCATAACGGGTCATGGCGTAGTATATAATTTGAGCCCTGCGAGCAGTGAAACGGCTGTATAGCCCGCAGGTTCTAGGACATGGCAGTAAGCCGGCAATGTGGGCGGCCTCGTATTTTTTGAGTTGGGATGCGCTTTTTCCGTAATAGGTTTGGGCAGCGGCTTCCACTCCAAAGAGGCCTTCTCCGGTTTCAATTACATTCAGATACACCTCCATGATGCGTTCTTTGCCCCAAATCAACTCAATGAGGGCTGTGAACCAAACTTCCAGGCCTTTTCGTATCCAGCTGCGGCCTTCCCATAAAAAAACATTTTTGGCAGTTTGCTGGCTGATGGTACTGGCACCTCGTTTTTTGCCTCCTTTTAGGTTGTGTTCTGCGGCTTCTTTAATGGCTTTAACATCAAATCCCCAATGCTGACAGTAGTGTTGATCCTCACCGCAAATGACAGCCAGCTGCATGTTTTGGGAGATGTTTTCCAGCGAAACCCATTCTTTTTTGATGGTGCTTTCTGCAGAGCGGGATTTCATGAGCAGGGTAGTGCCCGGATTAATCCATTTCAGTACCAGAACCCAAAGTATGCTGATTATGAAGAAACCCAGCAGGATGCGGAATAACCATTTGCGTATTAAGGCCAAAACCCCCATTTCGGGTTCGAAGATACCTATTTTTTCAAACCGGCTGCAGCTATAAATTGCTCATAGCTCATGTTTCTGAGATCGGCCTCGGTGTATTTGGCGAGTAGGTTGGAAGATCCTTCTGCGGGCTTTTTACCAACAGCATCGGGGTTGTATTTGGGAACAAAGAAGTAGCGAAATTCATGGCCTTTGGCATTGCCGTAGGGGTCGTATTCGTTATCTGGGTTGGTAAGCAGAATGAGCATTTTACCGGGTATGGGCATGCCGCTCCATACATCGGTGCGGGGATTGTTTCCGCGCATGTAGGATACCAGCAGGCGCATCAGTTCTATTTTGCCTGGCTGTCGGATTTGTGCCGGGTATCCGCCCAGGTTGCCATAAACAAGCACCACCGAAGAATTTATTAAATCCTGGGTAATGGCGGGATCTGCAATTTCCAGAACCTGTGCAGGTCCGATACCATCAACATTTTTGTTTTGCCATTCAGGTGCATTCTCGCCGGGTTTCAGCCACTCGCTGCTTTGCAGGGGTTGTCCGCTTTCGGTAGACAATTCCTTTTTGCAGCCCTGTAAAACAAGGATGGCCAGGATGAGGGTAATGGTATGAAAAACAGACATTTTCATGGTTTTTTCGGATTTACATATAACGAAAATAATAGAAAAATTCGACAAAAACAAATAAGAGCGCTAATTAATGACAATTAAAAGACGGTTTTGTGACAAAGGGGGTGTTTAACAGACCCCGCATAGCCCTCGGTTTAAACCGTGGGCTATGCGGGGGAAAACCCTGTAACGGATCTATCCATTTATAATTTGCCCGGAATGTCGTTGAAAGGACCAGCAGGTCAGACCATTCTCGCTGCGCAAAGACCAACCACGGGAAAAAAGGACCAGCAGACCAGACCAATAAACAATTAAACCAACAAACTGTTAATTTCCTTGGGATATCTCAAAGAACTCTTGACTATCCACAGTAAACTGTCAACTAATATTTGCCTTATTTTTGCAACCTCATGTCAGAAGGATTTCACGGTATAGCCGTACATAAAGTGGTAAGAGAAACCGCCGATGCGGTAACCCTTCACCTGGATATTCCCGTTTCGCTCACCGAAACATTTTCATATACTGCCGGGCAGTACCTCACTTTTGAGGCAGAAATCAACGGCGAAAAAGTACGCAGAAGCTACTCGCTGTGCACCTATGCACCCGCCGATGCACACCCTGCCGTTACCATCAAGCGCGTGGATCAGGGCCGCATGAGCAGTTACATGAATACCTCAGTAAAAGAAGGCGATGTGCTGCAGGTAATGGCTCCCATGGGTAAGTTTACTGTCATTCCCGATGCGGGCCGCAGTACGCACTACGTGCTATTTGCCGGTGGCAGCGGGATTACGCCCATGATGGGCATTTCCAAGGCCGTGCTCATGCACGAGGCCGGCAGTCAGGTTACGCTGGTTTATGCCAATCGCAACCCTGACAGCGTTATTTTCAAGCAGGCCCTGGCCGACATGGAAAAGCAATATTCAGGCCGTTTCAAGGTCATTCACAGCTACGATCAGGCTCCACTTACCTGGTTTGGCATGAAAGGCCATCTCAGCGAAGACAAGGTGGTGAACGTGCTGCAATCCAAGATTGGCGGCTCTTATGCCGATTTCAAATATTATATCTGCGGTCCGGGACCGATGATGGATGTGGTGAAAAAAGGCCTGTCCAAGGCCGGTGTGGCTGCAGGCAACGTGTTTACCGAATACTTCTCGGCACCAACCTCTTCAGAGCCCAAAACAGAGCAGGAGGCAGAAGCATCCTCATTTGCAGGAACTGCCAATGTTACGGTACATGTTTACGGAAAATCGCAACAAATAACCTGCGATGAAAATACCACCATCCTCAAGGCTTGCATGAAAAACGGCATTGATCCGCCGTACAGCTGCACCGTGGGCGTTTGCACCACCTGCAGGGCCAAGGTTACCAAAGGCCAACTGCACATGCTGGAGCGCGAAGGATTGACCGATGATGAAATTGAAAAGGGCTATGTGCTCACCTGCCAGGCGGTTCCACGCAGTGGCGAGATTGAGTTGTCTTTCGAGTAATTTTATGCAAAATTTACAAAACTACTGGGATGCCGGAATGTCCTGGGCATCTTACCGCAAACAGATTGACGATTTACTGCTGGAAGGCAAAACCACCAGTGCTGACAACAGCCCGGCCATGCTGGAATACGCGAAACTGAACCAGGCGCGGATGCGCAGGCTGGAAACCCGCACCGAACTTGATGCCGGAATTCTGGATTCGCTGAAAAATCTTCCCCATGGTTTAAAAATACTGGTAATTGCCGAGGGCTGGTGTGGCGATGCCGCTCAGGTTTGTCCGCCCGCCGAGCTCATGTTTCAGGCGCTGGGACTGCAAACCCGCTATGTGCTGCGCGATACGGATACTTCGCTCATCGATATGTTCCTAACCAACGGAGGCCGTAGCATTCCCGTGTTTATTGCACTGGATGCCAATGGCAATGTGCTCGGTGAAAAATGGGGCCCGCGCCCAGTGGCCTTGCAGGAACTTCGCATGGGCTGGCTGAAAGAGGAAATGCCCTACGAACAGCAGGCCGAGTTGTTGCATGGCTGGTATGCCAAAGACAAAACGCTTTCTACGCAGCGCGAACTGGCCGATTGGCTAAAATCATTGGCTTAAGCCAGGTAACGCCTTATTTTTTCCAGCACACTGCTGAAATCTTCAGGCAGTGGAGCGGTAAAATGCATTTCTTTTCCGGTAACGGGATGAATGAATCCCAGTTCAGCGGCATGCAGCGCCTGACGTGGCATCATGTCAAAGGCATTTTCGATGAACTGCTTGAACTTGGGCAATGCAGAACCTTTGCGGACTTGCCTTCCACCATACATTTCATCGCTGAAAATGGGATGTCCCTGAGAAGTCATGTGGGCGCGAATTTGGTGGGTTCTGCCTGTTTCCAGGCGGCATTCAACCAGCGATGAAAAATAGAAGTTTTCGAGGGTTCGGTAGTGGGTGATGGCGATTTTGCCGTCTTCTTCGTTTTCGAAATGCTTGCTGCGCCTGCGGTCGGCCGGGTCGCGTGCCATGTATCCGCGTATGGTGCCTTCGGGTTGTTCAAATTCGCCCCAAACCAAAGCCAGGTAGCGGCGGTGGATGGTATGGTGAAAAAACTGATTGGCCAGGTGACTCAGGGCAAATTCATTCTTGCCCACCACGAGCAGGCCACTGGTGTCTTTGTCTATGCGGTGCACCAGTCCCGGGCGGTGTGAGGTATCTTTTTGGGGCAAAGTGCCGGCATGATAGGCAAGGGCATTTACCAGTGTGCCGCTGTAGTTGTTGCAACCCGGATGTACCACCATGCCTGCAGGTTTGTTTACGATGAGCAGGTGGTCATCTTCGTAAATGATATCCAGGGGAATGTTCTCGGGATAAATTTCTGTATCACGGGGTGGTTCGGGAAGCAGGATGCGCACGTCATCGCCGGGTTTGATTTTGTAGTTGCTTTTGATGGGCTTGCCATTCACCTGAATACAACCTGCTTCGGCGGCGGCCTGCACCTTGGTTCGGCTGGCGTTCTGAAGCTTGTTCATCAGCCATTTGTCAATACGCATGTGTTCCTGACCCGGGTCGGCCACAAAGTGGTAATGCTCAAAAAGGGCAGCGTCGTCGTTCAGGATTTCTTCTTCCACGCTGCGAAGTTACGGTCATTATGGCTGAACGGGTGTAAAAACCACATATTCGCTTTTGTTGCTATATTGCATGCATGGATAAAATGCTAGTTTATAAATGTCTGTTGCTGTTGTTTCCGGCGGTGATTTTTTTACAATCGGGACTGGATAAGGTTTTCAAGCATGAAGAGAATAAAAACTATATCCATGCGGTGTTTGCCCGCACATTTTTGAAACCGCTGTCGGGGCTGTTATTTTACTTATTATTGATCACAGAATTAATAACGGGCTCTTTGGCGATAGCCGGAATGTATATGATGTTCGCCGAAGGAAATGATACAATGGGTTATTATACATTTTTACTATCTGTGATTACCCTCATCGGTTTGCTGGCAGGGCAGCGCATTGCGCGCGATTATGCAGGGGCTTCCGGTATTATGCCGTATTTGATTATGGCCACATTCGCGCTGTTGATTTATTCATTGTAGTGGTAGCTGTAAATAAAAAAACCTGTCGTTTCTGACAGGTTCTTATGAATGTAAATTACTGAATTACTTGGCTCTTTTAAAATAAAAACGGGTAATAAAGATACCGTTATTATCCTTATCGCCGCCAACAGATTCAACACCTGCAACGATATTGACGAGTTCCCATCCTTCATTAAGCATGGTATTTACCTTGCTGTTAACTACGGCATCATTTGCTGCAATGTTTTGGAAACGAATACCACCCAGGTTAAAAAAATTGAGCAGTTTTGTTTCTTCAAAATTCTTTACCCGAATGTCACTGCGGTCTGCAGAATTTCTGTCATTATCTTCTTCAGATCTTACAGAGGTGAATGCTTTGTAATCTCTTTGCTCAAGGGCATAGATAATGCGTGACCTCCCAAAACCATTGGGAACGATGGATTCCACCACTGTGAAAGAAGTAAATTCAACCTGGTTGGTTTTGGCTTTTGATTCACTGGGGCCAAATGAGTAGAGGAGCGCTGCTACCGATAAGATGGCAGCGGGGATGAGGAAAAACGTTGTTTTTTTCATATAAATTGAATGTATGTTTTTAGGTCAAATTTAAACTTATTTTCTGGGTAAGACTTTAAAAGTTAACATTTATATACAAAGGAGGTGTAAGGAACTTTTTACTTTAGATATTTTCTATTTTTCGAATCCAGCAGAATACTCATTTGTTGAATAGCGACCTGATTCAGTTTGAGTAAACGATCCTTCTGATTAACTTTTTCATCAATGAGTGGCGCATTCAGATTTTCTATATTCACCAGACAAATGAGTTGATTTATTGTTGCATAATCGCGAATATTTCCTTTTAATTCAGGATTTGATTTGCGCCATTGTTTTGCTGTCAGGCCAAATAGAGCCATGTTTAACACATCTGCTTCACTTGCATATATGACTGATGCTTCGGCGGGGGTGAGTTTTTTAGGAATAAGATTTCGTTTAACAGAATCTGTATGTATCTGATAATTAATTTTGGCCAATTCTCGCTTAACAGACCATCCAATTAGTTTTTGCTCTTCTATTTTTAAACGCTGAAACTCTTTAATAATATATAATTCAAATTCAACTGAAATCCAGCTTGCAAACTTAAAAGCTATATCTTTATGAGCGTATGTTCCTCCATGCTTACCGGGTTTCACGATGAAACCCATTGCATTGGTTTTACTTATCCATTTTTGAGGTGACATTGTAAAGGCATTTAATCCGGCCTCTTTTCTAAACCCCTCGAATTCGAGGGGTTTAAATTCGGGGTTGTAAAGTGTTTCCCAAATACCCAGGAATTCTATGGTATTTCTATTTCGCATCCAGTTAGCAATAGCGGCACTGCTATCATATATTTTTGCTTTTGCAATATCGGTATAAGCGAAATAAAGTCCTGTTCATTGATTTGTATTAAATTTATAACCCTGTCATTAACCAGCATTCTAGCCATAGTTGATAATTATTTTATCAAAAAAAATTAACCGAAGTTAATAAATTAGAACTAAATGGAACAATTTAAAATTAGCGGAGCTCCCAAAGCCCTACATTCTCCACGTGCTGGGTGTGCGGAAACATGTCCACCGGCTGCACCTTGACGAGTTTATATTTTTCGTCCAGCAGTTTTGCGTCGCGGGCCTGGGTGGCGGGATTGCAGCTTACGTATACAATGCGCGGGGGTTCTGCTTCCAGAATGCGTTTTACCACATCTGGGTGCATGCCGTCGCGGGGCGGATCGGTTATGAGCACATCGGGTTTACCATGTTGGGCAATGAAATCAGTGGTTAATATTTCTTTCATGTCGCCAGCGTAGAATTTCAGGTGGCCCATGCCGTTCATCTGCATATTTTCCTTCGCATCCATGATGGCTTCCGGCACGTATTCTATGCCCACCACCTCGCGGGCTTTGTCTGCCACATACAGAGCAATGCTTCCGGTACCGGTGTATAAATCATATACGAGTTCTTTACCGGTGAGCCCTGCAAAATCTTTGGTGATGGCATATAAGTTTTCGGCCTGTTCGCTGTTGGTTTGAAAAAAGCTCTGGGGCCTGATTTTAAATTGCAAGCCGCCCAGCTCTTCGATTAAGTGGTCATTGCCATGGTAGCACTGAACTTCCAGGTCCTGTAGGGTGTCATTTTTCTTGGGGTTGATGACGTATACCAGCGAAGTGACCTTATCAAACGTGTCGCGAATGTAATTCAGCAGGGCAATACGTTTTTCGCTATCATCCTCAAAGAAACTCACCAGCACCATCCATTCACCTTTGCGGTTGCAGCGTAGCATGAGGTTGCGCATGAAGCCCTGCTGGGCGATTAAATCATAAAATGTGTAACCCTGTTGATCACAAAATGCTTTCACACCCCGTTGTATGTCATTGACATAATTTGTCATGAGGTGGCATCGCTCAATATCCATTACTTTATCGAACCTGCCGGGAATATGGAATCCCAGTGCATTGGGTCTGGTATCGGCCGTGGGGTCGAAGGTGGTTATCCAGCCGCGGTTGCTGAAGGTGAGGTCCAGCTTATTGCGGTATTCACGGGTTTGCGGTGCGCCGAAAATGGGCAGTACTTCAAAATCAGTCAGCCCGGCCAATCGTTCAAAAGCATCAATTACCTGTTGTTGCTTGAAAGCCAGTTGCTCTGCATAGTCCAGATGCTGCCACTTACAGCCACCGCAGGTTTGATAGTGTTTGCAAAAGGGTTCAACCCGTTTGTCTGAGGCCTTGTGCAGCTTGACGATCCGTCCTTCCTGATAATTTTTCTTTTTGGCCACCACCTGCACATCGGCCACATCGCCGGGGGCGGCAAATTTCACAAACACCACCTGATTATCAGTTCTTGCGATGCAATTACCTTCTGCTACAGCCGACTGGATTTCCAGGTTTTCTATGAGGCGCAGTTTTTTAAATTTACGTCTCATTTTGCGGCTTTTTTGGCTTTAATCTGGTTGAGAATTTCCATGAATGCGGCCGGTTCGTGATAACCCGCCAGGCAATAGCGTTCAGCTGATTTTGCGGGTTGTAGCCAGAAGTAGGAGGTTGGGAAACCGAATTGTTTTCCATGGCCAAGCCAAAGAAAGAGTTCTGCATTGTTCATTACGGTATCACCAAAACGGAAAGTAGCATCCACTTCAGGATTCATTTTCACCGGAACGAAGTGTGTGTTGATTTCTGCAATAACGGCCGAATCGGTGTAGGTTTCCCTGTCCATTACTTTGCACCAGTAGCACCAGTTGGTGTACATATCAACCAAAATAATTTTATTTTCTGCAACGGCTTTTTTGTAACCACTTTCAAAGTCAAGCCATACAAGGTTTTTAGAAGGTTTTGGTGCCGGTTTTTCTGCAGGAACTACCGAACGGGAAATGACGGGTTTTGATTCGGCAGGAATTTCAGCTTTAGCTGTTGGGGCCTCGCCGGCAGGTGTGGCGGCTTTAGGTGCTTTGCATGACAGGAGCATACAGCCTAATATCAGGCAGGTGAATTTTTGTTTCATGTCAGATGCTGTGGGTTTTCATGCTGATATCCAGACTTTTTACCGAATGTGTGAGGGCGCCGAGTGAAATAAAATCAACACCGGATGCAGCGTAGTCGCGGAGGTTGCCGGCATGGATGCCGCCTGATGCTTCGGTTTCGCAGCGTCCCGCTATAAAATCCACGGCTTCCTTGCAGGCCTCTGGGGTAAAGTTATCCAGCATGATGCGGTCTATGGCACCGGTGTTCAGGGATTCCTTCACTTCATCCATATTGCGGGTTTCCACCTCAATTTTCAAGTTTTTGTGATGGACTTTCAAATACTCCACGGTGCGGTTTACGGCTGCGGTAATGCCACCGGCAGAGTCGTTATGATTATCTTTTAGCATAATCATATCATACAGCCCGATGCGGTGGTTTTCGCCGCCGCCTGTTTTTACCGCCCATTTCTCTAATAAGCGCAGACCGGGTGTGGTTTTGCGGGTGTCGAGGATTTTTACTTTGTAACCTTCGGTCAATTTTACCATGGCCGCGGTTTGGGTGGCTATGCCTGAAAGACGTTGCATGAAATTGAGCAGCAGGCGTTCGGCCAGCAATAAGCTGTGAACGGGCCCAGTGGCCTCGGCCAGCAAAGTGCCTTTGTCAAGATGTTCTCCATCGGTGTGGTAGGGATTAAAAATAATCTGCGGGTCGATGGTTTTTAAAATGGTATGGGCAAGCTCCAGCCCAGCAATCACGCCATTTTCCTTTAACAACAAGCGAGCATGCCCCTGTGTACCGGCCGGAATGCTGGCCAGTGAGGAGTGGTCACCATCCCCTCTGTCTTCCTGAATACAGGCGTGAATAAAAGCGAGTAATTCCGGGCTGTTAAAGTCCATGCCTGCAAAGGTCAAGCTTATTTTTCAATTTTCAGTTCGTGTATGCTCATGGCTTTGCCGCTACCCCGGTAAAAAACGGTTGTTTTAAACTCGCCGGACTGTGTAGTGAGGGTTATCACCAGAAAGTGTGCGCCATTTTCGCTTTTCCCTTGCTGCGATGAAACGGCTTTTTTGGGTGTGTTTTGTTCGAAAAAGCCGGATAGGATCATTTTTGCCTGGCTCTTGCTGTACACACCTTGTTTCCCGGGGGTAGTAAGCTGCACGCTGGCACTGAAGTAGGCGGCAATTTCTTCCGATTTGCCTTCTGCAAAAAGAACAGTAAGGCGGTTGGCATCTTCGGCCGGGCGGGCAGCCATGGAGGTAAACAGGGCAACAATGGCGGCAAAAATCGGTGGTAACATTGCGTAAATTGTGCGAATATTATGCCAAAATACCTGATTTGCAAAAGAAAAGGCCCTTGAAGGGCCCTTCTTTAATGTTTTCAAAAATCATTATTGTTTCATGATTTTAACCGCTCCATGGGCGCTGTTGCTTTTTGCATAAAACATGTAGGCCCCGGCCGGTAGCTGCGCTATGTTTAACTGCAGGTTATTTTCATTGGTATTGCCTTCCAATACTACTGAGCCGGTGATATCCATGATCAGCCATTCAACTGATTGCTTGTTGAACGCATCCAGTTTAATGATGGTGCTTTGACTTCCGGGATTGGGCATGGCCATCATATTTATGGTTTTTAGTGAAGGTTTAACCGCACTGAATTTGCTGCAGTCACCGCTTGGCACGTATCTCATATTCCGAAAATCGATGTAGCAGGCCCAATTGGGGTTGTCAATAAACGGATTGCGGCTATTTTGTTTGAAGGAAGCATACTCCTGTCTGGCCATTTCGTATTTGGATGGCGGGAACTGATTGTTCCAACGCTTTAAGACGCCCTGGTCCTGTAGATCATTGATAAATTGGTTTGATGTGGGCAGGGTGAAAGGTTTGGCTGCGGTATGGTATGCTGCACAAATATAAAAACAGGCACGTGCCATCATGCCTTTTACGCGATCTGGTGGTTCATACGATAGGATACCATTGCTGTCAACACCATATTTTCCTTCAAGGAATTGAAAGGTCACAGTCTTAAGGTTGTTATAAGGAACATTGCTCCTCACCGCATTTGCTTTGTTCTGGTGTACAGGGAACAGTGCGAATAGATCACTTCCACATGCACTGTCAGTGGCGGCACTAGATGGAATTGGCATCCAGCTTCTGGGATATGAATGTTCGCGGCTTAAGGTATCCCAGATAATGGGAGGCGAGAACAAATGCTTGTATCCGGAGTAATTGCAGGTTAATACGCGCTTACCACCGGTGGTATCATAGGCCTCAAAATCTTCCACCATGGTAGCACCGAAATTGCTGTAGAAAATTTGAAAATGGTTGGTCCTTAGGCGAGTTCTTAGTTTTGGTATGAACAGCGTGTCGACGGGGGTAATACCACTGTAATATGTTCCTGCATTCAATCCCGGGGTGGTAATTTTATCAATGGCAAAACCGGCCTGATTGTAATTGATGTAGTTGCCATATCCGTTCCAGGCCAATACTTTTACGAAATAGCGGGTATTGGCTACAATCTGGTCAATGCGGAATGTTCCTTTTGGCCCACTGCTTACCACACGGGCTTTTCCGAGGTATGAACCTTTCTCATAGGCCACTCCATCTACCGGGGTCTCAGTTATGCTGTCTTTAGAGACCAGTACAAGCACGTTGTCAGCAGTGTTTACACCGGCATCTACCCTCAGTTGCCAGGCGCGCACCGTGGAGAAATTGATGGAAGGAACGTCATTGGGTTCACTCGCATAGTTACCGCTGATGGCATAAATGTTGACATCGAAAATCGGATTGCCAACCCCGTCGTTGCTATATATCTTCATCGTAGCTTTGGCCGAACCTGCAGGTGCACCTGTGAGCTGAATGAGCAAATTGGACTGACTGGAGGGAGCAATGGCTTTGGGAGCACCACCTACTTTAAAATACTGAGCTGAAGCGCCAGTGAATCGAATGGAGTCAATTTTTAGTGAATCGCCGATACCATTATTTTTGAGGGTCAACGGGAATAATCCCGAATTTCCTGGTTGGAATGTGCCTCCATTTACGAGGGGTTTACTGCCATCAAGAACAGCAATTTCCGCAGTGGTAGAAGGCCCTGCTGGTTTTACCAAGACATCATCCAGCGATACATTATAGTTTGTTTGTTTTGTGGTATAAATAAAACGCACATACCGGCTGCTGGATTTAAGGCGTGTAATATGTTTGGTAAGTGCACCGGGCAAAGTGGATGTGCCGGAATAATTTCTGGAAATGGTCCAAGTGGCTCCATCAGCACTTTCTTCAACATTAAACACAGCGGTGGTAGGAGAACCCGTGCCGGTGTGTCTTACATAATACTCTACGGTGTCTGCACGACCGCCAAAAAATAGTTGCAGATTTTCACCGCTTCCGTCCAGACGTATTGCCTGAGGTGCAGAATTAAAGAAGCCGGCACCGGTATAAATTAAATTACCAGCAACGATATTTAGGTTATAGCTCCAACCTACCGGTGGCGTGCTGATGTTGCTCATATCCCAACTGGCCGGGAGGGAAGCCTGACCGAACAATCCGGTGCAGGTGAGCATGAGAGCGGAGAATATGGTTTTTTTCATTATTTTATTTTTAGAATGTGTAACGAATGCCGGTGGTGTAGCGGAATCCGGGGGAAACAAAAACTTCCAGGTTAGTGGGTCGGAATGTATTGGCAGGGTTGTTGTCTACACTGCGGTGCTGTGCATCGCTGATATATAGATTGTCGGTAATGTTCTGGCAGTTGGCATAAATGGACAACTGACCATTTTTAAAGGTGTTAAAGTTATATCCGGCAGAAAGATTCATGTACCAGTAGGAAGGAATTTTGAACGATTCTCTTCCTTTGTATGTACCGGTAAGTGCCAATGGGTCAAAATCAGCAAAATGTTTCCAGAATCGCACATATTGCGCAGAGATGAACGCACCTTTCAGCATGGAGGGTTCCCAGCGAATGCTCCATGTCCACTGACACTGTGCCGCATCCCCCACATGTACGCCGCTTGCATCGAAATCTACTATACCTACAGAATCGCCGGCATCATCGCGAATGATGCTTCTGGCACCGGATTTCCATTGCCAGTCAGCTAAGCTCAGGGCGCTTTGTATGGTCATGCCGTTTCCGGGTTTAATAACTCCCGCGAACTCTACGCCCATGTGACGGGCTTTCATGCCGTTGATGTTGTAAGTAAACAAGTTCCCGTCCGGATCGCGGTAGGAGGGTAGAAAATTAGCGGGCCGGTTTTGCCAGTAGGTGTAGTAAGCATTCACATCCAGACTAAACAACCTGCTTTTATAGCCGGTTCCCAGCTCTGCGGCATACACGATTTCATTTTTGGCATCTTTTACCTCATTGTTGTTGTTGTCGAAGACGTTATTAAAACGGGTAGGCCGATTCAGATAGCCCACATTGCCAAACAGATTCACATGGCGGCTGATGTTGCGGTTAATGCCGGTTTTGAAGGTGTACCCCGGGCGGTTTACCCAATTGGATTTGCGGGTGTTCCCGGCACTATCGAGTCTAAAAAAATCAATGCGCTGATAGGAGGATTGCGTAGCACTGGCGTTGATAAAGCCGGTTGTTCTTCCTTTAGTATATTCCATTTCTGCAAAGCCACCGGCCCAGCGCACCAGGCCATCGTAATTATATCGGAACTTATCTCCTTTGTGGTAAAGCAGGTCCTTTTTCTTTGGGTCCAATTCACCGTTATCAGGAATGAAATAGTCTCCGCCCAATAGATCATATACTTCACGGTAATGCTGGGCGCGGTAGGTTCTCAAATCCAGGCCGCCCGTAAAGGTCATGTTTCTGTTGATTTTATGGTTTAAGGTGGTTAGTGCGCCAATCCAACGATGGTTGTTTACATTTCTGTGCAATATACCGTAGGATCTCAATTCGGTAGCACTGTAATTGGGGTCGGGGTTGGGAACAAAAGCAGAGCCGGTGGTATTGGCCCACCATGTTCCCTGCATGTTAAACAAGCCATAAGTTTTCGTTTGGCTAATGTTGTTAAACTGAGTGCCACCCCCGCTGGCAATTGAAACATAGGCCACGGTGCTGATCAGGGTATTTGCGGATGGCTTCCAGTCATGCTTCAGGTAAATCTGGGGTTTGTGAAACTGGTTGACACGTTCATTTTTTCTGTAATCCTTGGCCCAGACAGTATCGCCCATATCATTGATTCGGGCCTCATTAAGCCAACCCCAGTGCTGGTTGTATTTTCTTCCCTGGTTAACGGGCATTCCACCTACCACAGTATCCATACCCAGTTTCAGTGCCAGGCCTCTGTCGTATAGACTTAGGCGGGCCCTGAAGCTTCGCTGTCCATGGCTTTGGGGTGCACCTATGGCTGTGAGCGACAAGGTGTGTTTTTTGCCAAATTTCTTCTCAAGCCGGCCGTAGTAACTGTACATGTCATCAAACAAGGCATCTACATAACCGGTGCTACTCCTTTTGGTAAAGCTAAAAATGGCTCCCCAATTACCGGGTAGTTTTCCGGTATTGATGGTGGCTGAATATTTTTGATAGCGGGAATCGCCGAATTCTGCATTTACTGACGCTTTGAACTTGGGTGAAACCCCACGGGTGATGATATTCATGGTGCCACCCACAGCAGGATTGGCGATGCGGCTGCTTCCCAAGCCGCGCTGCACCTGGGTAAGGGCCGTTACTTCGCTCAGACCAAACCAGTTGCTCCAGTAAACTTCACCATTTTCCATGTCATTTACAGGTATGCCATCAATCATTACGGCAATATTTCTTTGGTTAAAACCGCGTATGGTAATGCGTGCATCACCCGCACCACCACCTTGTTGGGTAGCGTATACACCTGGAGTGGCATTCAGCAGCATGGGCAAATCTGCACTACCCAGCTGTTCGCTAATGGTTTTGCCGTTCAGGTTGCTATAGGCAATGGGCGTTTTACGATCCTTGGCAATAGAGGCGGTAATTTGGACGGCCTGAACATCGGTGCTCAGGTTATCCAGCTTAAATACGATATTGGGTATAAGACTGCGATCTCCAATTAGGTTGACGGTATCGCTGCTATATCCATCGAGCGATGCAACCAGGGTGTGATTGCCCCCGACAAGCTGAATGGTAAATGAACCATCGGATGCAGTAACAGCAGATACAGATCTGCTGCTAACCACGGCCCCTTTTAGACCATCGCCGGTGAGGGCATCTGTTACTTTGCCCATGATTTTTACCTGTGCGTTTGCCAGTTGCAAGACACACAAGGTGGCCAGTAACAGCGCTATTCTCATTGCTTGATGAATCGGGTGGTGTAGGTTTTATTGCCTGTGGTTATGGCCTGTATTTGATAAACACCGGCACTTAAACCGGAAGTTTTCAGCGAAGCGATGGCATATCCATTGGGGAATTGCATATCAAAAGTTAAAGCGATTTTCCTGCCGAGTGCATCTACGGCATGAGCCATGATAACAGGAGCATCTACAAATGCACTGATATTGCCCGTGGTAGGATTGGGGAATACCTGCAGCGCAGCGATGGGGGTAGTTCTCACCTTGGCGGGGAATTTGTTGCAGGTACAATTGTGTGAGCGCAGGGAATCGAAGGTGTTTACGGGATAAACATCAAATTCTTTACGGGGATTGAAGTTAGCAGGGTTGGTTTTCACTCCTCCTGTAACGGATGCCTTGCGTATCAGGGTTTTGTCTATGGTGCACCACAAACCCAATCCGGTGTTGTAAGGGAATGAATCGCTCCAGCCAATGGTTCGTCCCGGATTGGACGGCAGCTGGGGCTGTTGGCCGATCTTGCCGAAAATATCTACAGGTACCCACTGGTTGGTAGCACTGTTGAATTTATCCAGACTCAAAGCATCATCACCGTTGAAACTCATGGAAAATGAGGTATTGTAATCTTTGGAGAGAAATAGATCTGCCTTGATGCGCAGGTTGTATGTTACAGGAGTATCCTGGTTGATTTGGGTGGTGTCGCGGCGATCCAATACCAAAACCTTTACTTCATTATTGCCAATAGTTCCGGATAATACATCACTGTATTGGTTGCCCCAAACGGCAGATCCATTTTGCCAGCGGGTAAAACGATATCCGCTCAGGTTAATGGTGTTCCATGTTGGGTTGTAAATTTCGATGGCTTTGTTATTGCGGGTTCCTTCAATGTATTCAGAAATGAAGAGTTCGCTGCATTGTGCATGAGCACCGGCAGCAGTCAGGATTGCAAAAAGAGCAAAAAAGGTGTTTTTCATTTGGAAATATGATGCAAATTTCGTATATTCAGATTAAGAAATTGCTAAGCCACGGTGTCATTTTACGCACATAACCGTAAAGTTTGTTAATTTGCAGCAATTGAGAGTTTCTCTGCTATTCATCATCAGTGCTTTGGGCGTTTCCTGCGGCCCCGGGAAATTTGTATACAAAGTAGAGAATCTGAAAGTTTCTTCAGCCACAGCAAAAGATAGCTCAATGGCATCATTCATTGCACCCTACAAGGATTCGCTGAAAATCTTTACCTCGGGAATAGTGGGGAGAACCGATACAGGATATTTTCCGGAAAGGCCCTCAAGCAATCTGGGGAACCTCTGTGCGGATCTGGTATTTAGATTTTCTGATTCCATTCTCGCTGCCCAGCTTGGTTTTAAGCTGGATATGGCGGTGCTGAATACGGGCGGCCTTCGCACGGCATTGCCGAACGGCGAAATTACCATAGGCAATATGTATGAGATAATGCCATTTGAAAATAGCGTGGTGGTGGTGAAGCTGAATGGCAGTGCCATGGATAGTTTGTTCAGACACATCATCCGTCGTGGCGGGGAGCCCATTTCCGGGGTAAAACTTGAGATTGAAGAAAATCAGCAATTTACTGCATGGTTGGGTCAGCGCCGTTTCGACAGCCGCCGCGATTATTGGGTGGCTACTTCCGATTATATCGCATTTGGAGGTGATGGTTTCAATATGCTTAAAAACCCCATGCAAATCGTGTATCACAAAAAGACCTTACGCGATGTGCTGATTGAAGGCGTGCAGTCTGAAACCCAGCAGTATGGGGTGGTTCAGAAAAGAACAGAAAGGAGGATTGTGTATGCCAACGAGGCGGGAGTTCCTAAGAAATAGCAGTCTGCTGGCCGGCGGACTATGGCTTGCTCCGGATGCTTTGTTTGCCAAAAGCGACTTGCAAAAGCTGGTTATTTTGCATACCAACGATTTTCACAGCCGGTTGGAGTCTTTCCCCGACAATCACCCCAAATATCCCGGGCAGGGTGGTATTGCCCGCCTTAAAACCCTGATTGACAGACAGCGCAGCAGTTGTGATTATAGTTTGTTGGTAGATTGCGGGGATGTTTTCCAAGGAACGCCTTATTTTAACCGCTTTGGCGGTGTGCCTGAGTATAAATGGATGAACCTGGCAGGTTATGAAGCCACTACGCTGGGCAACCACGATTTTGATATGGGCATGCAACACCTGGCTGATTTGATACGAAACCATGCCCAATTTGCCATTGTAAACTGCAATTACGATGTCAGTAAAACCCCGCTTGAGGGACTTATAAAGC
>JBILTS010000116.1:0-7007 GCA_044371405.1 Bacteroidia bacterium | reverse complement strand
TAACAAAAATGATCCTTACACCATAATTCAGCGCGATGCTGCGAAAAATCTGGTTGCCATTCCCTACCACAAGGCATACGAGGAAAAACTTCGCGATATGGTTAAACATCTCTCCATGGCTTCCAACGTCATCAGGCAGGAAGATGAGCGACTGGCTAATTTTTTAATTGAACGCTGCACCGCGCTTATGTTAAATGATTACAACAGCAGCGATATCCAATGGCTGGGTTTACTCAATAATCGCCTGGATATCATCATTGGCCCCATTGAAAATTATGAAGATGAGTTTCAGGGATCCAGAACCGCATTTGAATCCTATGTGATGATCAGGGATATGGCATGGACCCAAAAACTTGAAAAATATGTTTCACTGCTGCCCGCATTGCAACAGAGTTTACCTGTTGATGCTTCATACAAGCCCGAATTAGCCATGAATGCCCCTCAGGCCATGCCTTCAGGTAGCAATGATGCCATTTTGGTAACAGAAGCACCTGCAATCGGTGCCCCTGACGGACCCAAGCCAGGCAGCTCACTCGCCGTTTTTGATGTGGTCTATTACGCTGGCCATAACAATGCCGGTAGTAAAACCATTGCCGTCAATTTACCCAATGATGAAAAATTACAGCAGGAATACGGTACCCGCCGCTCTCAACTAAAAAACGTTATGCAGGCCAAGTTTGATAACATGGTAAAACCCATTGCAGGTTTAATGCTTACCGAAGCTCAGGCCGCCCGGGTGAATTTTGATGCTTTTTTCAATAATGTAATGTTCCACGAAGTTGCACATGGTTTGGGCGTGAAAAACACTGTGAATGGCAAAGGAACCGTCAGAGAAGCCCTGGGTGCCGGATTTTCACCCATCGAAGAATGTAAAGCCGATGTGCTGGGACTGTACATGGTGACCAAACTGCTGGAAATGGGCGAACTGACAGGTAATATTGATGATTTTTACATCACCTTTGTGGCAGGAACCTTCCGCAGCGTTCGCTTCGGGGCTGCCAGTGCACACGGAAAAGCAAACATGATTATCTTCAATACCTTGGTTGCTAAAGGCGCCATTGACCGCATGAAAAATGGCAAATACAATGTGAATGTGCCCGAAATGAAAAAAGTAATCAGCAACCTGGCCCAGGAACTCCTGGTACTTCAAGGCGAAGGAAATAAAGATGGTGTAACCGATATGCTAAATACCCGTGCCTTGGTTTCAGAAACCCTTGGTAAAGACTTAAAATCAATAGAAAAAGCCGGAATACCTGTGGATCTTATGTTTGAGCAAGGCACAGATGTATTGGGATTAGACAAAAAATAAATTAAAATTACATGAAGATTAAATCCTGGGTTTCTTTCTTTACGCTCGGCACAGCCCTCACCCTGCTCGTTTTTTGCAGCAATAAAAAATTTACGGCCGGAGACTCACTGCTGGTTAGGGTAACCGGCATATTGGCTGAAAAACACTATGCACCGGTGAAAATTAATGATGATTTTTCAAAGAAACTTTATGAAAGTGTGCTGGAGAAACTCGACGATGACAAACATTTTTTCACTCAGGAAGACATCAAAAAACTGGAGAAGTACCAATACTCCCTCGACGATCAGATTAAAGCAGGCCGTTATGATTTTTTCGATTCCGCATGGAACATGCTAATGAACCGGCTTACTGTGCTGGAAACCCATTTCAATACTACCCTGGACTTGCCTTTCAACTATGAAAACTCCGGAAACTACACGGTTAAGGAAACTACCGAAAAATATCAGCCAAATCTCAAAGCGCTGAAAGAAGACTGGACCCTGTGGTTGCAGTATCAGACCGTTGACAGATTATATCGCAAACAGGAAGCCGCCCGCAATGCCAAAGATTCGTCCCGGGCTGCTGTAAAACCATTCGATACGCTGGAATTCAAATCGAGGCAGGAAACCCGCAAGTTTTGTACAGACTGGTTTAAGCGCTGGAGGAAAATGGATAAACGGGATAAAATTTCTTTCTATGTAAATGCCATTACCGAACTGTATGACCCACATACCAACTACTTTCCGCCTGAAGATAAAGCCAATTTTGATATCAGCATGACCGGCAAGCTGGAAGGTATTGGCGCAACCCTCACCGAACGTGATGGCTACATCAAAGTAGAAAGAATTGTGCCTGGAAGTGCCAGTTACAGACAAGGCGAACTTAAGGCAGGTGACCTCATCATTAAAGTGGCACAGGGTGCCGCAGAGCCCGTAGATGTGGTGGATATGAAATTGGATGATGCCATTCAGCTCATTCGTGGTAAAAAAGGAACAGAGGTCCGGCTTACTGTTAAAAAACCGGACGGCAGCATCAAAATAATACCCATTATCCGTGAAGTTGTGGTTATTGAGGAGAGCTATGCACGCAGCGCCATCATTGAATTTGAAGGCAAAAAAATAGGCATCATACAACTGCCGAGTTTTTACGCTGATTTTAGCGAAAAGGGTAGGGGACGACATTCCTCACAGGACGTTTATATGGAGCTTCTCAAGCTGCAGGATGCCGGAGCAGAAGGCATTATGCTGGATCTTCGCAATAATGGTGGCGGTTCTTTGGCCGATGCCATCGATATGGGCGGTTTGTTTATCAAAGACGGACCCATCGTACAGGTGCGCGAACCCCGTGGCATGGTGGATGCCCCCGGCGATCCCGATCCCAATATCGTCTATGACGGCCCACTGCTAATCTTGACCAATACCTACAGTGCATCTGCCAGCGAAATTCTCGCTGCGGCCATGCAGGACTATAAACGCGCCCTCATCGTGGGCTCCAAAAGCACCTTTGGAAAAGGCACCGTACAAACATTTGTACCCATTGGCGGTGGCAGCTCAGCCGATTTTCCTAAAGGATTCGGACAACTCAAGGTTACCATCCAGAAGTTTTATCGCATCAATGGCGGCACTACCCAGCTCAATGGTGTTACCCCGGATGTGATAATTCCCGACATTTATGATGGAATACCTCAGGGTGAAAGGGAAATGAAGCATTACCTGGCCTATGATAAAATCAAACCGGCCACCTACACTCCATTTTCTGCACCGCACACCACGCGTTTTGAAGCCACTGCGCAGGCCGCAAAATCAAGAATTGCCGGGTCTTCCCACTTCAGCAACGTGCAGAAAAGGGCCAAAAGTCTTGCTTCAATGCGCGATAGCTATACCTGGAGTCTCAATTTGAAAAAATATACCGCTCAGCAAAAGGCATTAAAGGATGAAGAGAAATTATATTCCGACAGTGCATACAAACCCATTGAAAGAAAAATTGAGGCCCTTGCCATGGACATAGAAGCAGTAAAGGGCGACGCCACGCGTGAAGCCCAGCGCAAAGAATGGCTGAAAATGTATGCCAAAGATGCCTGGTTGGATCAGGCCATTTTGATGATGCAGGACTTACTGAAATAATTGCCTAATCGCGCCAAAGCGGCGTGAACAGGATACCTGAAAGCACCAGTACCAAAAAGTTAAGGGACGCCAGTAATAGCAAATCTTTGTAAACTGAGCTCACCAAAAGCGGCTGCAAGGCCTTTTGGCTGGCCTGCATCCCCACCAAAATCATGGGTAAAATAACGGGCAGCGATAATACCGGAGCCACAATGCCCGGCTGATGGGTTTTTCCTGCAATGGCAGAAATCATGGTAAAAATGGTGGAAATTCCCAGTCCTGTGAGCATCACCGCCACCATATATACCAAACTGTGCTGCACCGGATAGCCAATAAACCATGAAAATACAAGCAGGTTTATGATGCTGAAAATAAGCATGAGGAAGCCATGATAGGCAATCTTCGACAATACAATTAAATAAGGCGAAGCCATTTGATTCAGGTATATCCAGCGATTGCGGGAAATGCCGGTGAAACCGCGTGCAATTGATTGAAAAGTGCTGAATATCAGCGAAATCCAAAATAAACTGTTCCAGGTTTTAACCTGTATGTTGGGATTTCCAAGGTAGCAGAGCATTCCAATGGTTAATAATTGAAGACCGGCGGCAGCCAGGAAAAACGGCTTGCGGAGATCCGATACAATCTCATTGTTAACCAAAACCCAAAACCTTCGAATACCGTTTTGCATGCCGAAATTCTGTTTTACCTTCGCGAAGGTAATTCAATCAATCATCAATTTAACCAAACTCGCTCATCACCATCTCAATGCCCCTGTTTAAAAAAATCCTGATAGCCAATCGCGGTGAAATCGCCATTCGGGTGATGCGCACCTGCCGGGAGCTCGGAATTCCTACGGTTGCCGTGTATTCCGAAGCCGATAAAAATGCCATACATGTGCGTTTTGCCGATGAGGCCTATTGCATTGGTACGGCAGCATCTTCAGACAGTTATCTGCGTCAGGACCGAATAATGGAAGTTCTAAGAAAAACCGGTGCTGATGCCGTTCACCCCGGTTATGGTTTTCTAAGCGAAAATGCCACTTTTGCCCGGCTCCTGCGCGACAATGGCATCACCCTCATTGGTCCTTCTCCTGAAAGCATGGACATGATGGGCGATAAAATACGCAGCAAGCAGGCCGTTGAGAAATATGGAGTACCGTTGGTTCCCGGCATTAATGATGCCATTACCGACGATGCCGCAGCCCTGCAAATTGCGAAGCAGGTGGGCTTCCCGGTGCTGGTGAAAGCAAGTGCAGGCGGGGGCGGCAAAGGCATGCGGGTTGTTTATGCCGAAAATGAATTTGCCCAGGCGGTTCAAACCGCCCGAAGTGAAGCCCGCAGCGCTTTTGGCGACGACAGTGTCTTCATCGAAAAATATGTCAGCGGGCCCCGCCACATAGAATTTCAAATCATGGCAGATACCCATGGAAATGTGTGCCAATTGTTTGAAAGAGAATGCAGCATTCAGCGTCGCCATCAAAAGCTGGTGGAAGAAGCCCCCGGTGCTGCCATGACCCCCGAATTGCGCAACAAAATGGGAGAGGCCGCCGTGAATGTGGCCAAGGCGTGCAACTACACCGGTGCCGGTACCGTGGAATTTCTGCTGGGTGACGATGGGAACTTTTATTTCTTGGAAATGAATACCCGCCTGCAGGTGGAACATCCCGTTACCGAGTGCATTACTGGCCTGGATCTGGTAAAAGAACAAATAAGGGTGGCCGCAGGTTTACCCCTGGGATTTTCACAAAATGAATTGAAAATTAACGGACACGCCATAGAATTGCGGGTCTGTGCCGAAGACCCCCGCAACAATTTTCTGCCCAGCGTAGGTACTCTCACCGATTACGCCATACCAAAAGGTCCTGGTGTGCGGGTTGATGACTGCATGGAGCCCGGCATGGAAATACCCATTTTTTATGATAACATGATTGCCAAACTGATTGCATGGGGCGAAGACCGCAATGCCGCCATTACCCGGCTGATCAGGGCCATCGACGAATATAACATTACAGGTATTGAAACCACGCTGGAGTTCGGAAAATTTGTGCTCAATCACCCCGATTTCAAGGCAGGTAATTTTGATACCCACTTCATCGCCAAACATTACAACCCCGAAGAACAGACCGGAGAACCCCTTTCTGCAGAGGAACAGGCAGCAGCGGCTATGGCAGCAGCGGCCTTCTTTTCTGGGGCCAAAGCTCCGGCAGAATCTGCATCTTCTGCTGCTTCTCAAAGCAGCTGGCTAAAGAACCGCAAAAGCTACTATTCCTAATTTTTATCAGGCATGAAATCCAGTAACCGTGCCGTGTTGATTGCAGATGATTTTCACCCTGCACTGATGGATTGCCTTGACCGGGAAGGAATTTCCTACCATTATGCACCGCAGGCAACAAGGGCTGATATTTTGGTATGCCTCAGGGAAGGATATGAAGGGCTCATCATTCGCTCCAAAACACCCGTGGATGAGGAATTATTGGGGGCCTCACCCTTGCTGAAATGGGTAGGCAGGGGCGGTTCAGGTACCGACAATATTGATGTTGATGCCGCTGCGCGCCTGGGTATTGACGTATTTAATGCAGGCGCAGCCAATGCCGATTCCGTGGCAGAACACACGCTGGGTATGCTGCTATCATTGTTACACAATCTGGCCCGGGCCGATGCCGAGGTACGCCGTCGGCTGTGGAAAAGAGAAGAAAACAGGGGCACCGAACTGAAAGGCAAATGCGTGGGCATCATTGGTTTTGGGAATACAGGAACCGCTGTAGCAGCTCGATTACAGGGGTTTGGTGTTGAGGTAATCGCCTACGATAAATATAAGCAAAATTTCGGAAATAAACAAGTAAAAGAGGTGAGTTTGGAGCAACTTCAACAGCATGCCGATATCATTACGCTGCATATACCCCTAACCGATGAAACACGTGGCTCTGTGAATGCTGATTTTGTGGCCAAATGTAAAAATCCTTTTTATCTACTCAATCTTAGCAGAGGAGAAATTGTTAAAACCTCTGATGTGCTGAATGCCATGGAAACAGGTTATATCGCTGGATTTGCGGCTGATGTGCTTGAAAACGAACAATTGCAGAAATTTACAGATAATGATAATTTTTGGTTTGATCCTCTGATTAGAAGCCCACGTGTGGTACTTGCGCCGCACATAGGCGGTTGGAGCCACGAAAGTTACCGCCGCATATCTGAAGTTATCGCAGGTGAGGTAATGCAGAGAATGTCAGCGTAAGGTAAGTCTGCCGCCGGATTTGTCAGAGGATTGTTGCTTTTGGCCTGTTAATCAATCTTTTTGTCAGAAAACAAGCAGGTTTTGGACAGGATTTTTTCAAGGTTTGTTTAATCGTTGATTTTTGGGTAAACTTGCAAACGAAAGACCGGACAAAAAAGCGGCTTTCATCGACCAAAGAAAAAAGACCTATGAACAGAACTATACTTAAGTTTCTTTTTGTAACCATTTTAAGTTTCAGTGCTGCTGCGGCAGTGGCCCAGACCAGTTTCGCTGACTTTCGTGTTAAAGTAACCTTCAAAGGAGCCCCTGTATCGGGTGCCTTAATCAAAATGTCGAAAAACGAAATTTTGGTTAAAACAGACACAACAGACAGCGACGGATAT
>JBILTS010000121.1:0-6613 GCA_044371405.1 Bacteroidia bacterium | reverse complement strand
CAACCTGGTCATTCGCATTTCCACAAAATGGATACCATGCCATCATTCCAGTTTTTAACCCTGCATCCATGCTACCACAATTGCCCGAAAAGTTCACATTCTTAACTGATAGCGATACATTGTTAGCATTACAAGCCACTGTATCCCTCGGGCTAATCTTGGGATTTAATACAGAAATTACCGCTGTATCATAAACCGTGCAGCCCTGGCTATCCGTGGCGGCAATGGTATAGGTGCCTGTGGTTTTAACAAAAATACTGCTGCCGGTTTTACCGTTGCTCCATGCATAGCTTTTGAAACCAGAGGTTGCCGTAATTTTAACGCTGTCTTTGCTGCAGTAGTTTTGGGTGTTAGAGCCGATGGAGACAGAAGATGGCTTGGGAGTAACTACTTTTGATTGGTATAAACCAGCGACTTCGCAGGGCGTAAGTGCTCTATCCCAGAAACCAAAATCATCAATTACACCGTCAAAAAAATACCAGTATCCATTAGCCTGTCTTGATTCACCAATGGAAATTCCGGAGTTCCCTGCTGTATTTAAAGGCAGTGTCGTTGCGACTGAAGAAACAATCACACCATTTAAATAAAGAACTAACAAATTACCATCATAAGTAAAAACAATGTGATGCCAAGTGTTTAAAATAAGAGGCTTGTTATGTTCAACAAATGTATAATTTTGAGCGTTTACAGAGGATGCCTGTATGATTTGAGCGCCCAACTTATTCTGATTGAAGAATAACTGCCAAGTTTGTCCATTTGGATTTGAATAACCATACTCGAAACGATTGGCAATAATTGAATTTTGGTCAGAATTACCAGTCCAATAGTAAGACCTAGGATTTATCCAAACAGAAATACTAATATTTTTAACATTCATTTTAGATGAATAAGGTATATATATTTCCTGGTTCTGTTGACCGAATTTAGCATTAGTGTAATTAAAATCATATGCACTATTATTTTTATTATTTCTGTCTTTTGCGAGATTAGCTCGAATGTTGGTTCCATGATTTCCGTTGCCACTGCTATCTAAAGCATTACCAGTAAAAGGCCACCAACCAAGTAATCCATTCTTAGGAACATAATTAGGCACCTGTGTAAAAGCATTATTAAATACTGCTAATATTATTAGTAAATATATTATCTTACGCATATTTTTTTATCATTTAGAAATTTTAATACGGTTTCGTTAATGTTACGATAGACATTAAATTTTTTGTGGCGAAATTCTTTGGGCAATGGGATAAAATTATCTAACAAATGCACGCCATTTCCACGAACCTTCACATTAAATATCTTTTCATTTCCTAGGGCATTAGCCTGCATCTGTTGGTCAAATATATTGATAGCATTAAGTCCGTTAATAGGCGGTGCTATAGCATTCAACTCATCATGAAATACTTGTGGATTTTGCAATATGGTCTGAGATAATTGCACCATCTCGGCTGGCGTCGTAAGTTGGTAATTATCAATATACCCTACAATATATTTTTGCCTTTTTTGTGGAACAAACATCCATAAAATCAAGCGGCAATAACCGTGTTTAGCAGGATTGAAACCCTGTCTAATCGCTTCGATATGTATAAATCTATGGGTGTCTGTTTGCAGCACAGGATGGTCTGAATTCATCCACTCCTCAAAACCAAAGCCAGAAACAGAGGCGAAGTGATTACCATGACCATAATCCAAACCATAGGGTTTTGTCCATCCGTTATTGGATTGAACTAAACGAACAAAGGCGCAGCAGTTTTTAGCATTCATCATTTCAATGTATTAGATTACACCACAAAGAAAACCCACAACATATTATTGTAGGTTTGTTTTTCTAACTAACGGTATGTAATTTTGTCCTAACAGTTAATACAAAACCATTATGAATACACCTCAGGAGCCAAATACCACCTACCGTATTGCTGAGAAAATCCGCAAACTGCGCGAGATTAAAGGCTATAAGCAGGAAACCATGGCTAAGCGTATGGGGCTTACCACCAATGGCTATGGCAAAATAGAACGGGGCGAATCTTCCATTACCCTGGACCGGCTGGAACAAATTGCCCAGGTGCTGGAGGTGAGCACGCTGGACATCCTACAGTTTGATGACAACTTCGTGTACAACATCACCACCATGAATAATTCTGCCACCAACGACATTGTAAACAACTACAGCTTATCCGAAGCCGAGCGCATCTTGCTCATGCAACAGATAGAAGCCATGCAGCGGCTCATAGACAACCAAAATAAACTGATAGAGAGCATGGTGAGGAAGTAATTGGGAATTTGTTTAATGGTCTAATTGTTTAATCAGCACCATCCTCTGCGAAACTCCGTGCAACTCTGAGAAACTCTGTGTCCGAAATTAAAAATTAAACCCATGGTTTGCTCAAAATTGGTTTGGTTCAGCAGGTGTTTTTCGTATGCCTTATTTTCAATTTGATGAATCAGAACATTCTTGGTCCAACCAAATTTTTAAGTGGCGAGGGTGTAGAATTTGCGTTCCAGGTTATCTTTACATTTCTTTAAAATGGTTATATGCTTGCTCCAGCTTATTTCTCGTACCAATGGTGCGAGATTTATATCTGATTGATATTCTGTGTAAAATTGCGCCATTAGCCATAAATTGCCTTCGGAGAACCCACCTATTCCGGGGAATGCTGCCTGCAGTTCTTTGGAAAGTGTTGGGACGACAGCCTTTCCCCAGCTTTCGGATTGCTTTTCGGCTATGGATTGCCCTATTTCCCAGTATAGGTTAATTAGCTGCAGATTTACAGCTTTTAAGGCTTCATACTGTGCCTGCCTTACCTTTTGCTTGATTTCGGCAATAAATACCAGAGATGATTTATCAGGATGCATAAAAGATGAATTTTAAAATAATGTATAAATGTGACTATAATAATAGATATAATATTACAAATGTAGCATATTGCCTACACTTCCGCAAATAACATAAATGCTATACCCCATTCGAGGGATGGCTTTATTTATTGTTTAATAATCTAATTGTTTGTTTATTTATTCGGCACAACCCTCTGCGAAACTTCGCGCAACGCTGAGGCACTCTGTGTACGCATTTAAATCAAAACCACACGCACACAGACGCACTCACCACATCCAGGTTATCGCGGTAGCCGCTGTCAAAGGGATAGATGGATATGGCATCCGAGTTGGTGAAAAACCGGCGGTATTCCAGGCGCAGCATGGCGTGATCCTCCACCTTGCGGTTCAGGCAAAACCCATAGCTGCCCGTTCGGTAGCCCTTGTCAGCGTGATGCATGGGCATTTGAAAAATATTACTACCATCGTCAAACCACTCTACTCGTGCGGAAAGCGAAGTGCTGGATGTGAAGGCATACTTTAATTGCAGGTTCGCATTCCACCAAGCTTTATAGCTGTATTCCGCATGATCCAGTGGGGGCATCAGACTATCTGATCTTATGCTACTGTATTGCTGCCTGCCTGCATATACACAAACAGAGGCATCCCACTTTTTGCCAAATTTTCCAATCCAGTATAAATCCGTAAAAAAGCGGGTGCCGAATTGTGGCTGTGTCTTACTCTCTTCATGCCCAATGTAGGTATTCAAGTTGATGAGGTGGTTTTTACCCACCTGCCATTCCAGCTGGGTTCCCAGCGCCAGCTGATCATTGTTGTCCTGTATTTGCTGCCAGCCGTTGATGATGTAAGTATAAAAACGTACGTTTTGTCGCAAAGGCAATCCCAGCTTAACACCACTAAGATAGTAAGGAGCATTTTCAGCCGCCAATGACCTCGTATACATCAGCTGGTCTTTACTCACGGGGTTTTCATTGGTATAGGGCGAACCCAGAATACCTGCATCCATCCACAAATCAAACTCTTTCGAAATTCTGACCCCCACACTGGCTTCCAGCAGGTTTTTCAGCGTAGCGGGCTCATTGGCCAGGTTGGCGTTCATGTAGGTGCCAAAAGCGGGTACCAGCCGTGCCCGCACACCCGCTGTTTGATAGCGGACATCTAGCATGGCTAGGTTGATGGCAAACATGTTGTTATTGGCAGAGGAAACCATGTAGGGCAGCGCTTTACCCGCGCCACTGCTGTTGGCATACACATCCACAAACCCGCCCACGGTGATTTTACCCAGGTGCTCGCCTCCGGCAGTATCCACAAAACCGGTATTTACAACCTGTGCCTTGATTGTGAGGCCAAACAGGCATGCTGTTAAAAAAGCACGAAACTTCACGTTGACTGAATCCTACACAAACCGGGGATCCGCTTCCATTACATGTCCGCAGGTTTTGCAGGTGCGCAATTCTTCCGAACCATAATAGTGCTTAAAATGGGGTATAAAATCGGTTTCTATGTTCTGCAACTCAAAGTAGGTTTCGTGCAGTTTGGTGTTGCATTTATCGCAGAACCAAAGCAGACCATCTTTGTATCCCTTATTTTCACGAACACGCTCAATCACCAGTCCTACACCACCGGCCATGCGCCCCGGACTGTGCGGCACGCCGGCAGGATGCAAATACATATCGCCGGCCTTGAGTGGCACTTCCACACATTTGTCATCCACCTGAATTTTAATCAGGGCTTCGCCTTCCAGCTGATAAAACAGCTCTTCTGTTTCGTTGTAGTGGTAGTCTTTGCGTGCATTCGGACCTCCCACAATCATCACGATGTAGTCGGTGCCTTCGGGATATAGGTTTTTATTGGCCACCGGTGGTTTCAGCAGGTGCTTGTTTTCCTCAATCCATTGGTTCAGGTTAAAAGGCATGCGTATGTTCATGGTAATGCAAACTTACCCGATTTATTTGGAAATTTCGGCAATTTTTCGTATATTACTATTGCCCGGGTTTGTATGCCAAAACTACTGCGTGCTGCATGGGTTGTATTTTTCCGGCAATGATTCGGTCGGGTTCTGTTTCGGTTTCGGTGGTGATTTTTACAAAACCATGTTTCACCAGTAAATTCTCAAGTTCCGCGGTTTCATACAGCGTAAACCCAAACTGGGTAAATGGAATGGCCTGCATATAGGTTTTTGGACGATAACCCAGCATCAACATTCCTCCAGGTTTTAGCACCCGCATGATTTCGGCGAACTCACGTTCCGGATGTTCCCAGAAATAGACCACATTAATTCCACAGCAGATATCAAAACTGCAGTCATCGAAAGGCATTTGGCTCACTTCACCCAACAAAAAACGGGCGCCGGGAATGTTTTTGGCGGTAGCCATATTCACCATTTCCTCTGAGAAATCGATGCCGGTATAATCAATCGTTTTATGCTGCCGATGCAGCATTTCAGGCACAATGCCTTCGCCAAATCCCAGCTCAAGCAGCTGTTTTTGATTTGCAGGCAAAAGCAATTTCACCACATGCTCATACAAAGCTCTGTTCAGGTCGCGCATGTAGGTGGCGATGGCTTCAGCGCCCGCTCCGTGGGGTTTTCGCAACTGTGCGGCCTGTTGTTCGGGGGTGAAGGAGTGTTGCATAAAGTTCTAAACTGCTAGTCCCTCAACTTCAGCAGCAACTCTGTCAGTGCCTTTTTTAGGGCATCCACATTGTCTTTGCCGGTAGCCGAAATAAAAACCGCAGGGACATTCTCTTTGGCTATCCAGCTTTTTTCAAACTGCGTTGCGGTTAGGCCGGTTTGCCCAACAAAAAAATCATCGGGGGCGCCCCGGAAAGCATCAATTTTATTAAACACCACCAGCTCGGGTTTATTGCCCGCACCAATCGCCAGTAAAGTTTCCTTTACCGAGCGCATCTGTTCCTCAAAATGCGGACTGCTGATGTCTACCACGTGTACCAGCAAATCGGCCTCCAGTGCCTCTGCCAGCGTGCTTTTGAAACTTTCTACCAATTGGGTAGGAAGCTTGCGTATAAATCCCACCGTGTCGCTGAGCAAGATGGGCATGGTTTTCAGTTCGTCGGTGGGGTGCGGAAGCACAATCTTGCGCACTGTGGCATCCAACGTGGCAAAGAGCTTATTTTCAACCAGCACATCGGCTTTGCTCAGCAGGTTCATGATGGTGCTTTTGCCTACATTGGTGTAACCCACCAGGGCCACCCGGTACATGCCTTCCCTGGCGGCGCGCTGGGTGCGCGATGTTTTTTCAATATGAGCCAGACGCTCTTTCAGCACACTGATTTTATTGCGCAACGCACGGCGGTCGGTTTCAATTTCGGTTTCACCCGGTCCACGAAGCCCAATACCGCCTTTTTGGCGGCTCAGGTGCGTCCACATGCGGGTAAGTCGGGGCAACAGAAACACGCTTTGGGCCAGTTCGACCTGTATTTTGGCCTGGGCCGTTTGGGCATTGCGGGCAAAAATATCCAAAATTAAGTGCGTGCGGCTGAGCACCTTCACGTCGGGCATGTCCTGCTCCAGGTTCCTTATCTGGCTGGGCGTCAGATCATCATCAAACACCACCATATCCACATTGTGTTCCTTCACCCATAGCACCAGCTCTTGAAGCTTGCCTGTTCCCAAATAGGTTTTGGGGTTGGGATGGGGCAGTTTCTGGGTAAACCGTTTTAGGGTAATGGCACCGGCTGTAGATACTAGCTGCTCCAGTTCGTCGAGGTATTCATGTAAACGACCTTCCTGTGCAGGAAAATCTACCCCTACCAGCACGGC
>JBILTS010000115.1:0-7029 GCA_044371405.1 Bacteroidia bacterium | reverse complement strand
AAAGTAAAAGAAGTTGTCCTGTCTGTTGGGAAAATTCTTAGTCTTTGTTGTTATTTTTTCCTCCCCCTCACAATCTCCTCCACCACACCCGGGTCCAGCAGCGTGGTGGTATCACCCAGGTTTTGGGTTTCGCCTTCGGCGATTTTGCGCAAAATGCGCCGCATTATTTTTCCGCTGCGGGTTTTGGGCAGGCCTGATACAAATTGTATGGCATCGGGCTTGGCAATGGGGCCAATTACCTGTGAAACCGTTTGCAGGATATCCTGTCGCAGTTCACTTTCATTTTCGGGCTTGGTGCCGCAAATGACGTAGGCATAAATGCCCTGTCCTTTGATGTCGTGCGGAAAGCCCACCACGGCGCTCTCTACCACCCCCGCATGCATGTTGATGGCGTTTTCTACCTCGGCGGTGCCTATTCGGTGGCCGGAAACGTTCAGCACATCATCCACACGGCCTGTGATGCGGTAGTGTCCGTCTTCATCGCGCAGGCAGCCATCGCCGGTGAAATACAATCCGGGGTAGGTTGAGAAATAGGTTTGCCGGCAACGCTCGTGGTCGCCCCAGGTGCTGCGGATAATGCCCGGCCAGGGTTTTCGGATGCACAGATTGCCCGAAACTCCATTGCCTGTAATCTCTTTTCCGTTTTCATCCACCAGCACCGGAAATACGCCCGGCAAGGGCAGGGTGGCGAAGGTGGGTTTTGCAGTCGTTACCCCGGCCAAATTGCTGATCATGATGCCCCCGGTTTCGGTTTGCCACCAGGTGTCGGCAATGGGCGCGTTGCCTTTTCCCACTTCTCGGTCATACCAGTGCCATGCCTCTGCATTGATGGGTTCGCCCACGGTGCCCAGCACTTTCAAAGAGGAAAGGTCTTTGTTTTGCAGCGGTTCTGTCCCAAAGGTCATTAAGCTGCGTATGGCGGTGGGTGCAGTGTAGAGAATATCGGCGCGGTATTTTTGTACAATATCCCAAAAGCGACCTGCATCGGGCCAGGTGGGTATGCCTTCAAACATCAGGGTGGTGGCCCCGGCACTCAGCGGACCATAGAGGATGTAGCTGTGCCCGGTAATCCAGCCGATATCGGCGGTGCAGAAATGGATTTGCCCCGGTTGGTACTGAAACACGTTTACAAACGTGTAGTGGGCCCAAATCATGTAGCCGGCGGTGGTATGTACCACGCCCTTGGGTTTGCCGGTAGAACCCGATGTGTAGAGAATAAATAACGGATCTTCAGCATCCATGCCTTCGGCAAGGCAGTGGGTGTTGCCACTTGCCCGCATGGTTTCCATTTCTGTGTGCCAGTCGTAATCACGGCCGTTACGCATGCTCACGGGTTCGTGGGTGCGTCGCAAAACCCATACGGTTTGCACAGTGGGGCAATGCTTCAACGCC
Source organism: Bacteroidia bacterium (assembly GCA_044371405.1). Classification (GTDB taxonomy): domain Bacteria; phylum Bacteroidota; class Bacteroidia; order NS11-12g; family UBA955; genus RGEC01. The sequence continues at coordinate 5,637 of JBILTS010000115.1, read as the reverse complement.
TCATCCACCACAGATTTCAGGGGGATGGTTTTGGCACCGCGGAATGCGCCGTCGCAGGTGATGATGGCTTTGGCTCCGGCATCCTGCACGCGGTCGGCGATGCTGCTGGCGCTGAATCCGCCAAAAATAACGGAGTGTATGGCCCCAATGCGGGCGCAGGCCAGCACAGCTATGGCCAGTTCGGGCACCATGCCCATGTAGATGCACACACGGTCGCCTTTGCCGATGCCGCGGTGTTTCAGCACGTTGGCAAACAGCATTACTTCATCCAGCAGCTGCCGGTAGGTAAGGGTTCTGCCGGTTTCCTTGGGATCGTTGGGTTCCCAGAGGATGGCCGTGGTATCGGGTTGGGAAGCGGCAAAGCGGTCAAGGCAGTTTTCGGTGATGTTGAGCTGGCCGCCCTCAAACCAGCGGTGGGTGGCGGAACGGAAATCGGAATTTACCACGGAATGCCATGGTTTTTGCCAGGTAAAATGTGAGGCAATACCGGCCCAGAATGTTTCCGGATCTTCCTGGCTTTGGCGGTAGGCCAGGTGGTATTGCTCAAGGGTGCCTATTTGATAAGGGAAAGACATGGTTAACGCGAAATTAGGGGAATTTTGTTGGTCAAGGGCGCATACGTTGTTTATCAACATGCATGGAAACAACGCAAAGGATAATTCAATTAACTACCCCTAACTTCGCCCCATGCGCTTGGTCGCAACCTGTTTAGCTTTTTTGGCGTTTACCCTGCAGGCCCAGGATTCTGCATACATTCGCTGGAATCCGGTGGATTCAGTTCGTCTGGCTTTGATGAAAACGCCGGGCTTACGCGTGGGATTTGACAGCCGTAAATCCATCATGGGCGGTGTGCCCGTAGATATAAACGGACTTCGCTACGGGCTGGATTATGGCAAAGTGGCGGTATGGACGGGCTATTACAACAGCCGCCTTTGGCAAACCCTTGCAGAAGACACGCTCAATCAGGGTTTTGAATACATCAGCTCCACCCTGGAATACTATGTGTATCAAAGCTGGCGTTTCGAGGTAGTAACTTCTTTTCAGGCAGGCATTGGAAATGGTTGGGAATACCGCAAAAATGGTGCTGACATAAAGAGAGCCAATCTTGGATTGATTTTACCATTAGAGGCCGGTGTAGGTGGAACCGTGCGGTTTCTGCGCTATTTTGGTTTTTATGCCGGTGTGGGCGTGCGACTATCGGGGCTGCAAAGCACCAGTTTTACAGGGCCATACTGGTCATACGGGTTTACCTGCTTCACAGGCACCATGTTCCGTGATTCAAAAAAATGGTATAAGAATAATTTTCGGTAGATTTATCTGCCTATTCTTTTTCAAAATGGCCAATAAATTCTTCTATTTTTTCACTGTCAATTCTATTGGCCAAAATCTTTTTGTTTTTATCCAGTACAAAAATGGTAGGATTGGCTACGATGTAGTATGACTGCATGTTGTGAGCCATTTCTTCAGAACGCACGATTCCTCGTCTTAAATGCACAAACTCTTTCACTTCGGGGTGTTCGGCAATGTATTGCAGCCACTCGGGCTTTTTGTCGCTGCTGGCCAGCGCAATAACTTTCCAGCCCTTTTGTTTGTTCTGTTCATACACTTTGGCCAGTTTAGGCATCACTTCCTTGCAGTGGCCGCAGGTGGGGTCCCAGAAAATCATGAGGGTGTATGGGGCTTGTACTGATGCAGTATTCACCCAGGTGCTGTCCGGAGTCAGCAATTCAAGTGGCGGGGCAATTCTGCCCACCAGCGTCGATGATTTACGCACGGCGGCCTCACACATTTTTTCTACGGTAGTGCTGTCGGTCCACCATGCTTTACCATTGCAGTAATTATTTATCGCAAGGTCCACAAATACTGCGTCCTGGCCCATAATCTTGCTGGTTTCAAATTTGTAGGTGAGGTGATAGATGACAAAGTGTTCCATGTCTATGGTGTTTTTTACTTTTTCCAGTATCATGTTGCACTCTTTGGTGCAGCTGTCCGGATCGGGGCTCACCAGTTTGTCGAAGTAAAAGTTAAGTTTTTGCTTGATGAGATTCACGGGCATGCGTACCAGTCCATCTTCGCCAAAATCCACATGATCCCAGTAGTGTGTTTTGTAGTAGCGGTATGGAAAAGTGCTGTCTTTGGTGCCATCAGGTTTTGTGGGTAATCCTTCCGGAACATCCACATCCATCATGGCATACAAAAAGCGGGAAAGCAGGTGGTCAGGATGGGCAGCGATGTAGTTTTTATCGTAGTTTTCTTTTTTCTCGTAAAGATCCTTTTGTTTGGCAGTCAACAGTTTTTTGGATTCTTCCGCTGTTTCATTTTTGAGGGATTCTTCCAGTTTGGCAATCTCCATGCCCAGGTCTACACGCCCATTCTGGTAGGCGGCAAATGCAGCATTCTGATCTGAACCTTCCACTTTCATGGTTTTATAATATTCGCGTTTCCAGAATTGTGTATCGGTGCTGATGGTGAAGTCCTGGTCGTCATCCATGATGAACTCAAAGAAATCTGCTTTTTTAGGCATCACAAAAAGGTACATGCCCCGCTGCAGCTTTTTGTTTCCGGTGAACGTGAGCAGGCCTTTTTTGTCAACAACGGCGGTGTCGCGCAGGTATTTATTGTCGAGGTAATAATCGGCGATGTAGGCGGTATCCCCCGGTTTTAAACCGCGAATTTTAAAACGGATATTGTAAATGCCGGGTTCCCTGCCGTCCCAGTTTTTGGCATTGGTGAGTTTTGGATAAACCCCAATATTATTGATTTTAACCGGTGCAGTGCGCTGGTATGGTGTGATTTGGGCAGTCATACTGGTGCCACCTGCAAGCAGCGAAATAAGGGTTAAGGTTCTTAGCATCGACATAGGGTTTGCAATTGAACAAATATTTTACAAATTTTGTTCCAAAACACCATCCTTGCCATGAAAGCTGACAAAAATGATTTTTTTAGTGACGTTTATGCGGTTGTGCGGTTGATCCCGCAGGGCAGGGTGACATCCTATGGGGCCATTGCGCGTTATTTGGGAACGGGCAGGAGCAGCCGCATGGTGGGCTGGGCCATGAATAACAGTCATGGTTTGGCTAACCCTGTTCCGGCTCATCGGGTGGTGAATCGTTTGGGTATGCTTACGGGAAAAGCTCATTTTGGCAGTGCTGATGCCATGCAGAAACTGCTGGAGGCAGAAGGTGTGAGGATCGTAGATGATTGTGTGGTGGATTTTGAACGTTTGTTTTGGGATCCGGCACAAGAAATTCTGCTCTAGCAACCTTTCCACCAGGGTTGTTTTGGGTACGGAGCTGTAATCAGGATTTTTTCGGAGGTAACAGGATGGATGAATTCCAGTGAAAAGGCATGCAGGGCAATGCTTCTGTCGGGCAGGGGTGTGCCGGCACCATATTTAACATCGCCTAAAATGGGCATGCCTGTTTTAGCCAGTTGTGCACGAATCTGGTGAAATCGTCCGGTTTCCAGTTTGATATTGAGCAGATATCCATTGGGTGCATGTTTCAGCAATTCGTAATGGAGTATGGCCTCTTTGGCTCCTGCTTTGGGTTTTAGGTAGGTGAGGGCTCGGTGGGTTTTGCTGTCTTTCCCCAAAAAGTGGATGAGGGTATCGGAATTTTGTGGTGGCAGCTGGCTTACCAGGGCACGGTAGGTTTTTTGGGTGGTTTTGTCGCGGAATTGCTCATTCATCCGGGCCAGGGCTTTGGATGTTCGGGCCAGCAGCACCACGCCGCTAACGGGTCGGTCCAGGCGGTGAATGAGCCCTACAAAGGCCTTGCCGGGCTTGTTGTATTTGGTAGCCAGGTAATCTGAAACAATATCGAGCAGATGCACATCTCCGGTAATATCGCCCTGCACGGCAAGTCCTGCGGGTTTGTTTATCGCTATGAGGTGGTTGTCTTCAAAAAGAACTTCGGGCTGCACGGTGCAAAGTAAGTTCTTTCACACTATCAGAAAAAGTATTCAGCGATAACTACGATTGCACCGAAATAATATGTAGTATTCTTTTAGCGTTACTAATTTGCTTATACCTTAATCTAATTATGATTAATACAATTGCATATAACACAGTTACATTAATACTTCCTAAACTGCCCAATAATAAAAGAATAGCAGGATAACTGGTGCCGGGCAGTTTGTTATATTCAATTAATATTGCAAAGATAAACCCAAACAAAAAAAGCATGGAAAAAACAATGATGGACTTTTTTAATGTTTTTGTTTTTTCTTCTACACTCAGCTCTTTTGTGCTATACTGCGCGCCTCCTATTTCTTTCAATTGGTTAAAAATAGCAGTTCTTGTTCGCAGATCTGAAACGTGAAAAATATCTGTGGATTCTTTGTGATGGTTGATAATTATTTGTTTTTCACCTTCATACATTTCAATAGATCTGATTTGCGAAATGTTAATGCAGAATGAATCATTGGGCATTTCATTGATCATTAAATTTTGTTCTAAAATATCTAGATGACCTTTTTTGGGATTGGATTTGCAGATTCCAGTTCCATTCCAAAAGATAAATTTATCATCCCCTTTCTCGTTGTTTTTCCAATATCTCAGCACGCAAGGCCTGTCCTTGGGTGAATTTACTGTTTCAATTGGCATAATGAAGCGATTACTTATTATACAAAAGTAAATAAAAATCTACGTATAAAAATAAAAAATATATTCAATGATGAGATTCTCTTAAATCATTCACATGCCCTTATTTTTGCACTTCTTGACACGTTTCTTTTCTCCTCACCGCGCCACAATTATTCAAACCCTTACACTGGCACTGCCCATCATCATGGGGCAGCTTGGTATTGTACTGATGGGAGTGGCCGATACCTTGATGGTAGGTCATTTGGGGAAGGATGTATTGGCAGCGGCTAATCAGGCAAACAGTATTTTCTTCATGGTTTCCAGCGTCACATTCGGGGTTATGTTTGCCATTAGTTCCCGTGTGAGTATTCAATTCGGTGAGGGTTTGAGACAGGAAACATTCGCTACCTATCGGGCAGGTCAGCTGGCCGCAATGCTGTTGTTTTTATGTCAGTTTACGATACTTGAAATCATTATTCAAAACTTTGAAATACTTGGGCAAGCGGAAAGCATCAATAAGCTCACGCCCGGATTTTTGCGCATCATAAACTATTCGGCATTGCCCATGCTTTTGTCTACCGCTTCGAGGCAATATACCGATGGGCTTGGGCATACCAAGGTGGCCATGTCCATTACATTTGGGGGCCTGGCACTCAATGTGCTTTTGAATTACGGCCTCATATACGGCAATATGGGTTTGCCCGAAATGGGTATGTACGGTGCTGCCTGGGCCACCCTGATTGCCCGCATTGGCATGGCACTTGCCGGAATCTGGTACATTCGTTATTCCGGATTTTTGGCTGCCTACCGGCCTCAGATTATGCCGTCCATGTCTGTCATAAAAGTTCAGTTGTCAGCTTTGTGGAAGCTGGGATTGCCGGTAGGGCTGCAAACTTTTGCCGAGTGGGCCTGTTTCAGTATTTCCGGTTTGATGGTGGGATGGCTGGGAACTGCCCAGGTGGCGGCTCATGCCGTGGCCCTAAATGTTGCTTCAGTGGCTTATATGGTGGTAAGCGGGCTGGCCGTGGCCGGCAGTATTCTGGCCGGTAATG
>JBILTS010000062.1:0-12721 GCA_044371405.1 Bacteroidia bacterium | reverse complement strand
CAAAATAACACAATCAACACAAACGGCGGTCACCTATGGATTGGTGGCGGTTCTGTAGATGTTACCTGGAATGGTTTGACCGTAGGCAATCATTTCGCAAGAACCTGGTCGGACGATGTGCCCGGATTATGGATTGAAAACTCCACATTAAACACAAATGGCGGGAATGTATATTTAGCCGGCCTTTCTCATAATTCTTCTGCAAACAGCGGAGAAAATTATGGTGTTCACATGGTAAACTCAGATATTTCAAGTGTAAGTGGCAATATTGAAATTAACGGAGAATTAAAGGGTAGATATCAAATTGGTAATGGCACCCGCATACAATCAACAACAACAACAGCAACGTCGATTACCACCACAACGGGATCTATAAGTATTAGGGGGACAGGGTCTGATAATTCCCCAAACGATAATGGTTACCGATTTGGAGCAGTTATTACTGGTTCGTTATCGACTGCAAAAACAATAATTTCTTCGACTTCGGGAAATATACAAATAGAAGGAAATGCATATTTTGCGGCAACTGTTGATGATAAAGAAGGGTTAGGAATTGGAGGATCTACGGAAATTATATCGCGTTCCGGAAATATAACAATTAGGGGAACCAATTCACTTGAAACCTCAGGACAATATTGCAATTCTATTCGTTTTGATCCGAGAAATGAATCAAATTCAATTAGAGTAGGTTTTGATGGGACAAATTCGTACACGGGTAATATTCTAATTGAAGGGAATTCCATTTATCAACGATATTTACATTCAAGCACAGGTTCTATAGCTGTTCAAACTACAGGCACCCTAACCATTCAGCCAACAGGCACCGCATTTACATACATGCGCGCCGATGACGCAGGTGGTACACTTACGTATGACAACGACTGGAATTTTGGAACTACACTTTCTAGTTTCACGTTTGGTAAGAGTACCAATACCACCAATCTGACCTTTGCGAATGTCTTATCTCCTGCGGGGCCGATCACCATATATGGAGGTAATATCAACATTAATGAAAATTTAAATACATCAGCAGGCGCTTCCTCTGGAAATGTTTTAATCAAATCATCTGCCGATATTATTTTAGCTGCAAGCAAAAGCATCACCACCAGCGGTGCTTCCGTCATACTTTGGGCCAATAGCGACAATGCTAGTAGCAATGGATCCATTGCACTGAGAAATGCATCTTCTATTGTTACCGGCAGCAATACTGTTGCAGGCGGGCATGTTTGGCTTGGAGGTGGCAGCAACGGAACAACCTGGAATGGATTGGCGGTAGGTTCGGGTTACGCAGTTCCTGGGACATCTTTCACCCCTCCTTCAGGTAGTGCCGCAGACGCAGGTATCTATTTAGAACAAAATTCAATAACATCTTTTGGAGGAAATATAAAAATTTCAGGGGATGCGGGGGCATCAGGATTTGCAGCAATTGTTACTTATGGTAATACCATTACGCTCAATGCCGGAAGTGGCAAAATTGAAATGGACGGGCAGGTAACCAACGGTGCCGCAGGAAATCGTGGGGGAATTTTGTTTGGTTTGCACGATAAGAGTATTTTCTCAACAGTGAATATCTCATCATCTTCAACTTCTGGTGATGCGATTACGATTACTGGCATAGGAAGAGGTACTGAAGATGCCATTGGCCTTAGTGGTACTGTGAATATCACAGCTTCCGGAGGCGGGAATATTGTCATGAACGGTAATGCCTTAGGCACCGGCAGAAGCATCGTAGCCGGAAATTTTTATCACGGCATCCTGAATGTATTTGCCAATTCGGGAAATATCACTTTAAATGGAAATACGAAAGCGGTGCAGGTGGCAACAGCAATAAATTTAACTGGCCTCACTCCAGGCCCTTCCAAAATAAACATTGGGCAAGGTGGAAGTATTTCAAGTTCCAGTAGCAATGTGGTCCTTACTGCAGACAATATTGCGCTTGCAGTAGGTGGCATAGCGGTCAATACCAGCGGCACCGTCACGGTTGAGCCGTCAAGTAACAGTTTTGCCAGTGCTCTTACCTACCCCGTAACCAATTTAAGTATTGCCAACACAATAACCGGATTGACCCTGGGTAAGTCCACCAATACTGCGAACATTACAGTTTCTTCAGCCCAGTCCATTGCGGGTCCAATTAATATTTATGGAGGTACTATTGCCTTAAATGCCGGCATCACAACAACCAATGCTACAACTGGTAATATATTATTGAATGGAACAACGCTATCCGGTACAGGAAATATTTCTCTGGCAGCAGGCCGCACGGCTACCATTAACATTAGCGCTGCCTCAACCTACGAGGGTATCATCAGCGGCACCGGTAGTGGATTGACCAAGCTGGGCGCAGGAACACTCACCCTCACCAAAGACCATACCTACACCGGTTCAACTACCATTTCAGCAGGTGATTTGCAGGTGGGGACAGGGGGTTCGGTTAGCCAGGCATCCAGCGGTACCATCAACAGCACCAGTGCAGTAACCGTTGCTTCCGGCAGCAAATTGATTTTGGCGCCCAACGAAAATGTAACATTTGCCGCCCCGATTTCCGGTGCGGGAGGCGTTGAAATTAAGGGTATGTCAGGTGCTTATTACAATTCTTTCCTTACAAGCACCGCAACTACCATGGTATCTAATTCCAGTGTTCTGGAGGTTTTGACAAGGATTACGGGTGGTTTGCAAGCCGGTGCAAATGTGGCATCTGGTGCAACCCGAGCAGCCGGAGTTTATGTAAAATCCTATAATGCCTCAGCGAACACGGCAACATTACAATTTCAACAATACGATGGAGTTTATACAAAATGCGTGTTTGCTACACTTACTCAATCCGGAGCCAATGTTCAAATAAGTGGAAATACCTCCATCTATAATGGTGCAGCATACAGAACCGGAAATCACCTGGGTGCAGACATGTCGTCCGGAAGTACATTGATGGGCTTGGCTACTTCTGCTGGTACCGCCGGTTATGGCATCTCAAATGTGTATATGTCCGGAAAGGTAAATTTCACCGGATCACTCACCTATTCCGGTACCACCACACTCAGCAATACCGTGACGAGTGTAACAAGTCCCAACACCTATAGCTACACATCCCGCGGTACCCAGGAAATTACCGATGCCAGCACCAGTTTTCCTTCAGGCAGTACCATTGTAAACAACGGACTTGTAATTTTTAACCGAACTACAGCACTTACCGTTTCCAATGATATGGGTGGAACCGAAGAAGTATTGCAGGTAGGTGCCGAAATCACCATGACCGGAGCCAATACCTATACCGGCAACACTACCGTGGACTTGAACAAAACCCTGAACATCGGTTCAGGCAGCACCACCGGTTCCATGACAGGCAATATCATCAATTATGGTACCCTTTCTTTCAACCGCAGCGATTCTTCTGCATATACAGGTATCATCAGCGGCACCGGTGCGGTTACAAAATCCGGTAATAGTGCCACCACATTAACCGGGCTAAACACCTATACAGGCGCAACCACTGTCAATGCGGGACGTTTAATTCTGCAAAGGGATGTGCCCGCCACCAGCAGCAGCGGCTATTCCGGTGCAGGTATTCTTGTTGTGCAGCCCAATTCCAACAGTTTTACCTCAGCGGTTACCTACCCCATCGCCGGCTTCACGGTTTCCAGCAGCATAGGCGGGCTCACAATAGGTAAGCCAACGAATACCGCCAACATAACTGTAAGCAGCGCGACCACAGCCGCAGGGCCTATTACCCTCTATGGCGGTGCTATAACAGTTTCCAGCGCGCTTACCGCCGCCGGAAACATCCTCCTGGATGCCGATGTTGGTTCTTTCTTAACCCAAAATAGCAAGGGTGTGACTATCAGCGCTGCAGTTACCACGACCAACAACGGGAATATCACCATACTGGCCCGTGGAGGCAGTGGTTCCGGATACAGCGAGAATCACGGTATTCAATGTACTCAAACCATTGAGGCCGGCGGCACAGGCAATATCAGCATCACTGCATACGGCGGTCTTTCCAGCAATGGAACAGCTTCAAGTTGTCACGGCATCAACATGGATGGAAGTTCTGCTTGGATTAAATCCAACGGCGGTAATGTTGCAATCACTGGTTTTGGTGGCGGAGCCGGTTCCGGAACCTACAGCCAGGGTTTTGCCATGTTAAACAGCTCAAAGGTATCGGCAGCTGGAACCGGCACTATCAATATTACAGGCACCGGCGGTGTTAACTCTGTAATTGGACTTCGTGGAATTGTGCTTGTATCGAGCAGCAGTATATACAGCGCAGGGGGCGCCATTACCCTTACCGGAAACAACGGAACAAACGGATCGGATAACAGTGATGGTATTACACTAGACAACGCCACCATTGGCAGCAACACTTCAGGTGCCATTACCTTAACCGGATATGCCGGTGGTGGCACCGGTAGTGAGGCCATATCATTAAGCAGCAGCAGCACCGTGGGTGGAACCACCCATGGCGGTAACATTCTCATTAAAGGCAACGCGTTCTCCATTGCAAGTGCTGCATCCATTCTCACCACAGGCCAACTGACCATTGAACCAACCTCCAGTTCGTTTACCAGCGCATTAACCTATCCCATATCGAATCTGACGGTGGCAAGTACCCTTACCGGATTAACCCTTGGCAAATCTGGTAATACCGCCAATATTACCCTCAGCTCAGCTCAAAGCATTGCAGGGCCGGTTGCGGTATATGGCGGCACGCTTACATTCAGCGACAATGTATCTTCCACCACCGGCGGCAATATTAGTTTATATGGCAACACCCTCTCTTTTGCTTCAGGCAAAACGGTAAGCTCCACCGGTGAGCTGTTGGTTGCCCCAGCTACTGTGAGCACAACCGTTGGTCTTGCAGGTGCTACAGGCACCCTGCAGGTTACCTCAACGCATTTGGGTACCAACTTTGCCAACGGATTCTCCAACATCACCATTGGCAGCGATGCGCAAACTGGAAACATTTCCTCCAACGCCTTTACCCTGCAGGATAACATGACCTTCAAAACCACAGGAACCCTTTCTTTGGGAGGTAATGTTACCCTGGGCACCAACAACGCCACCCTGGGCAGTTCGCTCAGCATGGGCACCGGAACCAATTATTTCCAGACCAACAGTACCGGTGTGCTTAGCCGCAGTTTGGGCAATGCCGGCACTTTTGCCTTCCCTGTGGGTAATAGCGCTTACAACCCGGTAAGCATCACCAACAATACGGGCACTGCCGATGCGTTTAACCTGCGTGTGCTTGATGAAGTTTACAAAGACGGATCATCCGGTTCTGTTTTAACCACACCCCGCGTTAAACGCACCTGGCTCATAGGAAAGACCAATGCCAACGGAGGCAGCGGTATAAACTTCATTTTTAACTGGAACAGTGGCGAAAGCACCTCGGGGCTGAACAGTCCACGGCTTTACCACCACGATGGATCCCGCTGGGAGAAGCAAACCGGCACTACGTCTTCCACCTCATCATCACTCACCTACACCGGATACACCGGCACATTCTCACCCTTTGCCATAGGGGATGATGTGGTATTGCTGCCTGTAAGCTGGCTTCATTTCAACTGCAGCAAGCAAAATGCCCAGGGCACCGAGCTAAACTGGAGCACCGCTTCAGAAGGAAACAGCAAACGATTTGTGGTGGAACGCAGCCAAAACGGACAAGCGTTTGTGCCCATCGGCGAAGTTCCTGCAGCCGGCTACAGCCAAAGCATCCGTCAATACACGTTCACTGACCCCAGCCCAATGAAAACCAGGGGCTACTATCGCATTGCCATGGAGGAAAACAACGGAAACCGCGAGTATTCAACCATTTGCATGGGCAATAGCCGCCCTGAGGCAGAAAACAACCCTGTGAAGGTATATCCAAATCCATCCAACGGCACGATTAACATCCATGCGGTGGAAGGCGGAACGTATCAGATTTCAGATATGGCAGGTCGCTTGGTAAGGTCCGGAAAACTGGATAACCACACCCAAATTGATGGGCTTAAGCCGGGAATTTACTCCCTGACCATACAATCGGGGGATGACCGATATACCCAAAAATTGGTTGTGGAGTAAACAAGGGTATAAAACAGCTTATTACACCCTTGAAATATGAAGGGTTTGTAAGTATAAACTTATGTAATTCTTTGTATTAACCTTTAAAAAGCACCCTAAAAGATTTAGGGTGCTTTTTTGTTATCCAGCGATTTGACAACTCTTGAAGAGTTGTCAAATCGCTGTGCCCGTTTCTGTGATTACCCCACAAACAACCATGCCGTAAGGGCATACACCCCCACCATCAGCAGAATGGTTAAACTGAGGTTTTTGAGTTCGGCATTCCAGGGAGTGCGGGTTTCAGGCGTGGTGGGTGCCGACAGAATGCTAAGATCAGCAGTGCGGTTTGCATGCCTGGTCAACATCAGAATAACGGGTGCATATACCAGCAACAGCAACAAGGGTTCGGTAAGGTTAGGGCGAATTTGTAAACTGCCTTCCTCGCTGAGAAAACTGGTGAAAACAAACAGAAATCCCAGCAATATCAGGGCTTTGTGATAAATTACCGCCAAACGTTTGCCCAGCCGCAATGCCAGTGTTCGTTTGCCGGCGATATTGTCCGTTTCGGTATCGCGCATGTTATTTACATTCAAAACCGCTGCACTAAGCAGTCCCATACCGGTAGCTGCCAGCCAGATCTGGGGCATAACTTTTCCCGCCATGAGATAAAACGTACCGCAAACAGCCACGGGACCAAAAAAAATAAACACAACAACATCACCCAGCCCGGAATAGCCAAAAGCACGTTTTCCCATCGTATAACCCAACGCAGCCAGAATGCCCAAAATGCCCAGGAAAAGAAAAAATCCAAACGATTGAAGGTTGCGTAGGGAAAGGTACAACAGCAGCAGGCCCAATCCCAGTGAAATCAGGGCATTAACCATAATGGCAACCTTCATTTGTGCCGGGCTGATACTGCCTGAAGCCAGGGCGCGGTCGGTGCGGTTGGCCGCCCCATCGGTACCTTTCACATAATCGCCGTAATCATTGGCCAGGTTGCTGAGAATTTGCAAACTCACGGCTGTGAGGGCCGCCAGCAGAAATATAACGCCACTGAAGCCATGGTGCATATAGGCCAGGGCAGCGCCCAAACCTATGCCGCTCACCGCCAGGGGCAGGGTTTTCAGCCGAAATGCTTGTATCCAGGATTTCATGGTCATTTACAAACTGCCTGTGCGGCCGCCGTCCACCACCAGGTTGGTACCATTGATATAGGCGGCTTTATCCGAGGCGAGAAAACAAATGGCGTAGCCCACTTCCTCGGGTTTTCCAAAACGGCGAGCCGGTATTTCGTGCAACATCTCGGCCTTTACAGCATCGATTTCGGCACCTGTTTTCACGCTTTTGTTTTCGATGATACTGCTGAGACGCTCGGTTTCAGTGGCGCCGGGCAATACGTTGTTTACCGTAATGCCAAAGGAAGCCAGTTCATTGGCCAGGGTTTTAGACCAGTTGCCCACGGCACCGCGAATGGTATTACTCACACCCAGGTTGGGCAGGGGCACTTTCACGCTGGTGCTGATGACATTGATGATGCGGCCGTATCCCGCTGCTTTCATACCCGGTATAAATGCCTGTGCAAGGTTATGGTTGTTAATCAGGTGGTTTTGAAATGCCTCCACAAAAGCAGCTGCATCGGCGGTGTGGGCCGGGCCTGCGGGGGGGCCACCGGTATTGTTCACCAGAATATGTACCTGATGTTCGGCAGCAAGGCGGGCAGCGGTTTCGGCTACCTGGGCATTGTTGCTGAAATCGGCAATGGCATAGCTGTGGCCGCTGCCAGGCAGTTCGGCCAGGGTTTGCTTGAGTTTTTCTTCATTGCGGGCCAGCAAAATGACGGTGGCTCCCGCGGCCGCCAGTTCCATGGCTGCAGCTTTTCCGATGCCGGCGGTGCTTCCGCACACCACCGCAGTTTTGCCCTTGATGTCGATGATCATGGTGCAAAGGTAAGGTAGAGCCGCAGAATTGTGCGGCTCTACTACCTTTGCATAACATGTCATCCCCCGTTTCCCTCCTGCCCTGCGATGGCGAAGCCATTCTGTTCCCCGAATGGTGCACCCCTGAGGAATCGAGGATGTATATTGATCTGTTGCTGCAAACCTCCGCCTGGCAAAACGATGAGGTGGTGATTTTTGGAAAACGGCTCACCATGAGCCGCAAAACTGCCTGGTATGGATTACAGCCCTTCAGCTACACCTACTCGCATGTGGAAAGAACAGCCCTGCCCTTTACCCCGGTGCTGGAAACATTGCGCAAACAATGCGAAGAAACCACCGGCCATGTGTTCAACAGTGCCTTACTGAACCTCTATCATCACGGCATGGAAGGCATGGGAAAACACAGCGATGATGAGGACAGTATTGTCCCTCAAAGCGGCATTGCTTCCCTGAGCTTTGGCGCGGAACGGCCTTTTGTTTTTCAGCACAAAAAAACCCTTGAAAAAATCAAAGTGTCCCTCCCCAACGGCAGCTTGTTGCTGATGAAAGGCCTTTGCCAACAATGCTGGTGGCACGAACTCACCAAAACCAAAAAGGTTAGTGGCCCCAGAATCAACATCACCTTTCGGTTGATGAAAACCTGAGGCATTACAATAATTGTCAATAAAAAGAGCGCATTCATCCGATTTTTCAATATTGGCATAAAATCTGCCGTTTATTTTGCATCGAATTATGAAAAGCAACCACGAAATAGACTACAAACTGCACGGCGAAGAAATGCAGTGCGTGCAGATTGAACTGGATCCTCAGGAAACCGTAGTGGCCGAAAGCGGCAGTTTTATGTTTATGGATGACGACATCCGCATGGAAACCATTTTTGGCGACGGCTCTAATGCCGGTAGCGGATTCATGGGCAAATTGTTCAGCGCGGGAAAACGCCTGATTACCGGTGAAAGTCTTTTTATGACCGCCTTTACAAACGATGGTCACAGCCGCCGCACCGTATCATTTGCAGCGCCCTATGCCGGTAAAATCATCCCCATGGATTTGCACGAACTGGGTGGAAAAATTGTATGTCAGAAAGATGCTTTTCTCTGCGCGGCCAAAGGGGTGAGCGTGGGCATTGAATTTCAGCGAAAACTGGGAACAGGATTGTTTGGTGGCGAAGGTTTTATCATGCAAAAACTGGAAGGCGACGGTATGGCCTTTGTGCACGCAGGCGGCTATATCATGGAGCGCACCCTGCTGCCGGGTGAAACCCTGCGCGTGGATACCGGCTGTCTGGTGGCCTACACCAAAGACATTGATTACGATATTGAATTTGTGAAAGGCATTAAAAACGCCGTTTTTGGTGGCGAAGGCCTGTTTTTTGCCCGATTGCAAGGGCCAGGAAAAGTATGGTTGCAAACCCTGCCTGTGAGCCGCCTGGCCAGCAGAATCCTTTCCTACGGTGTTGGCGGACGCAAAGAAGAGGGCTCCATCCTGGGTGGCTTTGGCAACCTGCTGGATGGTGACTAAAATCAAACAATACAACAATGCCAACAGGCGTTATTATTAAAACCCCATGAAAAATATCCTGCTATCCACTGCGCTGTTGCTCGCAGCCACATTAACCGCCCAAAACCCCACAGGCGAAGAAAAACCCTATATTGAAGTAAATGGAACCGGAGAATTGGAGGTTATACCCGACGAGATTTATGTGGCCATTACCCTAAAAGAACGCAGTAACAACAAAAAAACGGTCAGTATTGAGGAACAGGAGCAAAACCTGAAAAACGCCCTGAAAAACTTAAAAGTGGATCTCAAGAACCTTTCACTGGCTGGCGCCAATGCAGATCTGGTGAGGATAGAATGGCGAAAAAAGGGGGTGATTACCCAAAAACAGTATTCACTGAAACTAGCCAATGCGACCATTCTGGGACAGGTTTTTTCAGAACTTGACAAACTGGAAATTACCGATGCCTATGTTTCGCATGTACAACATTCCAAAATTGACAGCCTGCGCAAGGTGGTGAAAATTATGGCCATCAAAGCGGCCAAAAACAAAGCCGATTATCTGCTTTCCGCCATTGGCGAAAAAGCCGGAAAAGCGCTCATCGTAAGAGAGAATGATGTTACTTATCATCAACCGGTTTGGACCATGGCCAATGCCAGAATGGATAAGCTCGAAAGCAATACTTCGTACGAGAACTACAATGATCCCATTGATTTTAAAAAGATCAAAGTAGAAAGCAGTATTTACGTGAAATTCGGAATACAGTAACGTTTTATTCTCCTGCTTTTTTCTTCCACTTTACGCGGCACCCGATGGCTTTGGTGAAGTTAACTTCAGGGTCTTTTCCCGCCAATAGGGCGTTTACGGCATCCTCTACATACTTCTTATCAGCAGCAGCAGCATCTTCCGAGTTATTGTCGATGGCTCCTACATATTTAACCACAAACTTCTTTTTCTCTTTCTTCACCACGTAAACGTGAGGCGTGCGTTCTGCACCCCACTGTGTGGCTATGGCCTGGGATTCATCGTGCAGGTAGGGAAAGGTGAAACCCTTGTCTTTGGCGCGTTTCTGCATCTCAGGATAGCTGTCATCAGGGTATTGCACGGCATCGTTGGGGTTGATGGCCACTACGGGATAGCCCTGAGCAGTATATTTATTGTGCAGCGCAATAATGCGGTCTTCATAGGCCACAGAATAGGGGCAATGATTGCAGGTAAAAATCACGATGTACCCTTTCGCTGACTTGTTGGAGGCCAGCCCCATTTTCTTACCGTCAATATTCGGCAGTTTAAAATCCTGAACAACATCACCGGGTTTGTAGCCGGTAGTGGCAGTGGTAAAAGCCATGGCAGCCAGGGCGGCAATGGAGAAGAGGAGGTTTTTCATGGTATTATTCATCGAGTTTTAGGAAGGTTTCTATAAAACGTTTCAGGTCGCTAAAATGTTCAAACGAGTCCTGCTTGCTGCCACGGTATTGTCCCGAAGCATACCAGGTAACCGGCAAGGCCCCTCCCCAGGTTGAATCTACTGCATCAATCAGGTTGCCCATGTCGGCAGTTTTGATAATCAGATGCTCACCGGGGATGTGGTATTCGGCAATTTTCTGCATTACCCTGGCGGTATCCCTCACCCGGTCAAAGGCCACAAAAACGAAGTCGATTTTATCTCCATACACACTGTCTGCTTTCACAAAATGTGGCATCTCTTCCATGCAGGGCTTGCACCAGGTAGCCCAGAAGTTAATAATGCGGGGTTTATTGCCTTGGCTAAACCGGGCCACTAATCCTGCATCATCCACGATACGTAGGTTTTGTGCGGATAAAGCCGTTGTTAAAAACAGTAAAAGTGAAAGTGTGATACTATGCTTCTTCATTTCGAATATATAGCTCTACTTCTTCTATACGGGCCCCTTTGGCTTTGGTGACTACAAACTCAAAAGATCCCTCCCTGATGCTTTCCCTCACACGGGGAATTTTGCCACATATTGAAATCACAAACCCGCCCAACGTATGGTAATCGCCTTCTGGCAATGACAAGTTGTACTTTTCATTCAGATACTCAATTTCTAGTCGGGTCGATAAAATGAAGTGCCCGGCAGCAACCTCTGTTTCTGTGAGTTGCTCGGTGTCAAATTCATCGTCTATTTCGCCAAATATTTCCTCAATTACGTCTTCAATTACCACCAAACCGGCCGTTCCCCCAAACTCATCCACCACCACAGCCACACTTCTTCGTTTTTGTATGAAATCCCGCAATAAATCATGGGCTTGCATGCTCTCATTCACAATCAAAACCGGCTTCAGTACATCCTGAATCCGGGCCGGCTTACCAAACATCTCACTGTGGTGAACAAACCCTATTATATGGTCAGCATTTTCTCTATATATTAATATTTTAGAATGCGCTGTTTCAATAAATAGTTTATGTAATTCTTCTATTGAATCTTCAATATCAAGCGCAATCAGCTCTGTTCTGGGTACCATAAAATCCCTAACCCTCACATCGCTGAATTCAAGCGCATTTCTAAATACTTCTGTGTCTATGTCTGTGGTTTCTGCCTGTCCGGTATTTTCCAGAGAAACTATGTAATTGTCGAGATCTACCTTGCTAAAAACAACGGTGCTTTCACTCACTTTGGTGCGGGTAAACAGCCGCAGCAAAAATCCGCTGCTCTTTTTTGAGAAAAGAATGATTGGCCATAGCAAAATATGTACAAAACGAAAGGGCAGTGCGAGTGAAAACAACACCGAATCGGGATTGATGCGGAAAAGACTCTTGGGCAGGTACTCTGCCGTAACAAGCACAATGATGGTGCTGAGGATGGTGATGAGAGAAAATTTTAAAACGTGATTGGGGATAAGAGGCCCCAGGCCGGCATCCAGAATTTCGCCCATGTAAATGCCATAAATAACCAGGGCCAGATTGTTTGCTACCAGTACAGTGCTGATAAAGTCAGAGGGGTTTTTAAGGTAGCGGCTCAGCACCTTTGCAGTAAAACTTCCTTGTTTGCTGCGGAGTTCTATTCTTAATTTATTGGCTGATAAAAAGGCAATTTCCATGCCTGCAAAAAAGCCGCAGGTGATAAGGCACGCCACAACCACTGCCCAGTTCCCGGTTACATCAGGGGTGTGCGTGAGCAGAAGCGGCAGTGTGACGACAGGGTCGGGCATTCCAATACGAAGATAGTAAAAAGATTCTGCATTCTGTAGATTGTTGGGGCAAAACCCTAAATTCGCAACCATGAAATCAGGT
>JBILTS010000071.1:0-10970 GCA_044371405.1 Bacteroidia bacterium | reverse complement strand
GCATTCTGGCGCTGGCAGTAACTCCTTTGCTGGCGCAGCTGCCCAACGACCTGTTTAATCAGCAGCCGGCACCGCCCAGGAAATCCATCGGGCTGCAGGCCGACGTGTTCCCCTTTCTCAAAAACAACGAATACTTCAACCGAATCAATCCGGGAGAAACCCTTTTTGGATTCAGGACATCGGTTGCCGGGGTGTTTAACCTGCAGCCGGGGGGAAAAGCGCGGTTAACCACAGGGCTGCTCATCCAGGAAAATTACGGTGATGCCAAAACTGTGATAAAGCCCTTGTTTTCACTATCGCTTACCTCATACAATGAATGGAACTATGTGTTTGGTGCCCTGCAATCCGGCACACGCCACGGATTGATAGAGCCGCTCTATAATTACGAACAGGTGTTGACACAGCCGCTGGAATATGGCATTCAGGTGCGCAAAAACTCCAGGCGGCTTTTTTATGATGGCTGGCTCGAATGGCGGCAGCGTTTTGATGACGGCAAGGGCACCCGTGAAATGCTGGTGGCCGGGCAGCATTTTCAACCACGCATTGCGTTGGGCGGTAAAACCACATTATCTGTGCCTTTGCAGGCATTGCTGATTCATCAGGGAGGTCAGTCGGTCAACAACCCACTGCCCATCAGCACCAGAATCAATGCAGCAGCAGGTTTGCGGCTGGCAGGAAACGACACCGGCTGGGTTATGGAAGGTTACGCATTGCAAAGCCTGGACAATTCTCCCAACCCGCAACAGCCTTGGAACAATGGATATGCTTTTATGGCCAACATACAAAAGCGTTTTGGCCGGTATCACCGGGTGGCCGCCAGCTGGTGGTTTGCCCGGGAATTTACCTCCACACTGGGGAGTCCTGTGTTTACGAATGTAAACCTTGAATACCCCTATGCCTATCAGCATACGCGGCGTATAGCCATGTTGCGGTATGTTTATTCACGCCCCATTGCCGGCAACAACCTGTGGCTTGATGTGAGAATTGAGCCCCATTATGATTTTGAAAGTGCCGGGGTGGAGTTTTCCCACGGTCTATACCTTAGGTATTTGCGCAGCGGGAGTTTCAGTGTACCTCGAATTCCCGGTTTTTTCTGAAAACATCTTTAAAAAATCCGGGCCTTACGGTCTTTTTACCTTGAATACGGTAGGAAAGCCCCCATTCCATATAGTCTGCCATGCTGAGATGGGTACGCAAACGAACCTGGGCGATTACCCTGGGCGATACATAATACCTTACCCCCAGTCCCTGGTAGTATTTTCGCTTGATGTCATAAGGCCGGTATAGGTATAAGCCGAGATCTGTCATAACACCTACGCGGCCTACACGGTATTCATGGCCAATACTGAAGGCCAGTTCCGTAACCTCATTTAATGTCGCGGAAGGCAGGGGCTGAAATTTCTCAAACACATAGGTTCTGTCGTAGAATCCGGTTAAAGCGGCAGACCATAAACGATAGGGTTTATAAGGATACAACACCCGCAGTTCAGCCAGGTAATTAAAAATGTTGCGTGGATCATCCATGCTCATTTGCCTTTTGCCAAACCTCAGGGAAGGCTGCCATTCTATCCTGTTGGGGTTTTCGGGATAACGGGGCTTGTAATAATTGTCGTTACCGTCAAAATGTTTCAACCCCAAAAACAAGCTAGGCATATTGATGCCCAGGTTGGGTTGCCCGAAATTGGCATTTGAATAATGCAGCAGGGTGAGCCCCAGCTGTATTTGCTGTCTGCTGCTAATGGGGGTTTGCACATACAGCGCGGGCTGCATCATGCCGTTAAAACGACTGCCAATGGCTCGGTTTTTAGGGTTGGTATAAACATTCCATTGTTTGGATAACATGCCCACTCCTGCTGTAAGGCGGAACCTGAGCGATGTTTTTTCGTTGCCGCTGATGCCGGCATCATAATAACCAAAGAGGGCACTAACATTGCCATTGATGTCGTTAAACATGCGGAGATGATTAACACCTATGCCGGCAAACGGTTGTTTTTGGTTTTTGGCCAGGGCTCCATCTTTGTCTATTCTCCATTCTCTGCCGGCTTCAAACCCCAGCACATGGCTACCCATGGCCTGCATGTCTTCGTGGTGCGCTGCTAAAAATCCGGGGTAAACACGAAATGTCCACGCATGCTGTGAAACTGCCACTGTGGCAGTTAGGAAAAGTAAAGAGAGTGTGATGGCGGCTTTTCGCATACCGCTAGGCATTTATTTTTCGTTCTTCTCGGTGGCAAGCACCATTTTAATTCCAAGATTGGCCCCCACCTGCATCACATCCACCAAATCCTGCACATAGGCCTTGGCATCGGCGCGCAGCACCACTACCAGTCCGGCATCTTTACTGTTGGGATCTTGATACTTATCTCGAAGTTCCTTCAACCGCGATTCCAGTTGCTCATAACTCACTTCTTCCTGTTCGATGAAAACCTGCAGTGCATCGGTATTATTTGGGTCTCTTCTCACGGTAAGCGGAATGGATTTGGGGCTTACGGTGCTGGTGGTTTTTGCCTGGGGCAGCATCACCTTAATCACGTTGGGATTGGCCAGGGTGCTGGCAATGAGGAAGAACAGCAACAGGAAGAACATGATATCGTTCAGCGACGATGATTCTACCTCTGCTTCTTCGCGTTTGCGTCTTCCTATTTTCATGACTGTGGGATATCCCCTAATTAAAAGTTGGATTTGTTCAAAAGTTCCAGAAAAGCAAGGTTTTGTTCCTGCAATCTTTCAGCAAAGCGGTCAATTTTCCGGATATACATCTGATAGCCAAAAAAGGAAATGATGCCCACCAGCAGACCTGCAAAACTGGTTACCATTTTCACATATAAACCACCAGAAATAGCACCGATGCTGAGGTTGTTATCAACGCTGATCGCATAGAATATATTGATTACACCCCAGATCGTTCCCACAAAACCAATCATGGGTGCCAGGCGGCTTATTAAACTTAGCATGTTCAGGTTGCTTTCCATGGCACTAAGTTCCACATTGGCGCGGGTTTCCATGGCACTTTCAATTTCGCGCATGTTGCTGCCTAAAAAACGAAGTCCGGTAGCAATAACCTGTGCTTGTGCAGTGGGTGAATTTGAACAATAGGCAAGGGCGCTGTCAGGGCGATTTTCCTTGAGGTTATCACGAACCACATTCAAGAGGTTAAAGTCCATTTTGGCTCTTCCGCTGATGTACATGTAGCGTTCAATGAGAAAAAAAATGGTGGCCAGCAGTGCAATGGCCAAAAATATCATGGTGACACCGCCTTTAACCATAATTTCAAGTATGGGTGCAGAAATATGCTCGGCGTTTTTGGCGGCATTGGCTACTGCCTGGGCAGTATCGGTCTGAAGAAGCGTGATGAGCAGGTGCATGTTTTAGTTATTGCGAAAAAACATAATATTTATGGTTTAACGATTAATTGTCTATGAAAATTATCCCCAATGTTTTATTTTTAGGTCAAAACAGGATTACTTCTCTTCATTCAGCTCGGCCACACCCCCGCTGATGATGTATTTGGTCCAGTGGCTGCTTTCCGCATTCACGGTTTTTATTTTGCTTCTTTCCACCAAAAGCATTTCGCCGCTAAACCCATAGCTGTAGGGCAAATAAACGGCGCTGTGTCCGGGCATGCCGATAATATTCATATCTTCCTGGGTGATGAATCCCATGCGGTAAATGCCTTCACCCACACAAACCACCACCGGTTTGGTAAATTTCTTTTTATCGCCCACAAAGGCCTCGGTCATGTCTTTGGTGGTGCCGAAAATGAAGCTGAGTCCGGGGGCTTTTTCGATGATTCCTTCAAAGAAATCAAGGATTTGGCGGGCAACCACACCGCGGGTTATAAAACCAACCGTGAGAATGATGGTTACCACCAGCAGGGTATAAAAGAAAAACTCCTTGCCGCTGATTTCACGCAAATGCAACACCCCGGTAATGGTGTTCACCAACCATCCAATGATGAGTATGGTTAAAACAATGGGCAATAACACCAGCAACCCCCGCAAAAAATAGTTAATCAGCAGGCGCCAAGTGCTGCGGGCTTTGCGTTGATTGTTGCTTATGGTAAAATTATTCATGATTGCAGGGCTTGTAAATCTTTGCCAATGTCTTTTCGGTAAAACTTGCCTTCGTATTGCACGGTTTCTGCGGCATGCAGGGATATTTCAGCGGCCATGGCTATGTTTTCGGCCAGGGAGGTGATGGCCAAAACCCTACCACCGTTGGTAACTACGCCGTTTTCTGTTTGTTTGGTTCCGGCATGGAAAAACAGGGTTTGGGCACCGGGAGCAGGTATCTGCATGGGTTTCCCTTTCTCAATATCGCCGGGATAGCCGGCTGAAACCAGAAATACCGTAGCGGCTGTTCTGCTATCCATCTCAAAAGGAAGCTTTTCCAATCCGCCATGGGCAATGGCCAGGGCAAGGTCTTTCATATTCACACGCAGACGCGGAAAAATGGCTTCTGTTTCCGGATCGCCCATGCGCACGTTGTATTCTATCACTTTGGGTTCGCCGTTGCAGTTCATCAATCCCATAAACAGAAAGCCCTTGAATGGATGCCCTTCTTTTTTAAGCCCTTCAAACGTAGGAATGGCAATGCGGTCGGCCACTTTTTGCATGAAGGTTTCATCGGCAAACGGAACCGGGCTAATGGCACCCATTCCACCGGTGTTTGGGCCTGTATCGCCATCGCCAATGCGCTTGTAATCTTTGGCACTGCCCAGCATGCGCCAGGTTTCGCCATCGCTCACCGCAAAACAGCTGATTTCTATGCCGTGCAAAAACTCCTCAATCACCACGGTATTACCGGCCTTGCCAAAGCGGGCATGGGTAATCATGTCGTTGAGCACGGCCTCTGCTTCGGCGATGTCCTCTGTTATAATCACACCTTTTCCGGCAGCCAGGCCGTCTGCTTTGAGCACATAAGGCGGTGCAAGGGTAGCCAGGAAAGTTTTACCCTCGTGCAGGTTTTCAGCGGTAAAGCTGCGGTAAGCCGCAGTGGGTATGTTGTGGCGCATCATGAACGCCTTGGCAAAATCCTTGCTACCCTCCAACGTCGCTGCGTATTGGTCTGGACCGGCCACGGCTATGCCATGGGGCTTCATAAAATCCACAATGCCGGCCACCAGTGGATCTTCGTTGCCGGGTAAAATCAGGGCAATGTTTTTATCCTGGCAGAACGCGAGGACTGCATTAAAATCCAGCGGGTTAAGATTTACGTTTTCGCCGCATTGGGCGGTTCCTGCATTGCCGGGTGCAATGTAGAGTTTACCGGTGTTTCCTGACTGCGATAATTTCCATGCAAACGCATGTTCACGGCCTCCGGAACCCAGCAACAATATATTCATGCCGCGAATTTACGGGTGGAAAGGGAATGTGCGTGTGATATTTTGATGATTTGGGCGCAGCGCTTCCGATGGAAGATGGCCCATGGTTGAAACAATGGGCCTATGGGGAGGGCGTATACCTTGCGGCAACGGCCATGCAGGCCGTTTCGGAGCGTAAAATCAATGGGCCCAATGAATAATACCGAAATCCGGCAGCCATGGCCTGTGCTGTTTCTTCCCGGGTAAAATCCCCTTCCGGTCCCAGCAAAACCAGGCAATCACCCGTAAGTTCAGCGGCCTGGGCCTCCGGCGATTGAAGTTCGGCGTGGCAATGGCAAATCAGCCGGCGGGTATGGCTTTCTGTAAGCACCTCGTCCCATGTTGCCAACAACAGCTCGGGCATGCGGTATCCGTGAGACTGCTTGAGTGCGGCAATGGCAACTTTCTGCAGTCTTTCCATGTTTAGGCGCTGCTTTTCCGAATTGCGGGTTTGCATGAAGGTGATGCGCTTTACACCCAACTCGGTACATTTTTCCACCAGCCACTCCAAACGATCTGCATGCTTGATGATACCGACCGCCAGATGCAGTTGCGGCTGGTAGGCAGGGGTTTCTGTGTGGGTAATCGCCGCGTGAAATGCCCTTTTTTCGATGTGTGAAATATTGCCTTTATATCGATTGCCCCGGCCATCGGTAAAGGATATTTCATCTCCTACAACATAACGCAGGGCCTGTATGGCATGCCTTGTTTCATTTTCATCAAAGACAGCCAAGCCGTTCTGAATGTTTTGGGTGAAAAAGGAAAAATGGCCGGGCATGGTAAAATGGATGATTAATCAGTGCAAAGCGGCCCTGATGGGCATGTTTTTAACAATTCTGGCCTCCTCGGCAGCAAATGCCTGCAAGCGGTCATACACGGTTTTTTCATCAAAATAGTTCAGGGCCATTTTCACGAAAATATGGGCGTGCTTGGCTTCACAGGCCCACAAACGGTGGTAAAATTTCTTGGGTTCTCCATCGGGCAGCCGCTCCCAAATGAGCTTAAAACGTTCTGCTCCGCGGGTTTCAAAGAGGGATGCCAGCAGCAAGCGATCCAGAAAACGCTCATCGCGCCCTGAACGCACAAAGGCCATGAGCCCTTTGATGTAAGGATCTTCTTCAAAGGGATTCTCCAGTTTCAGCCCACGGGTCTGCATCAGTTCATACACATCGCGGAAATGCTCAAGTTCTTCCAATGCGGTTTCTATCAACAGGGGAATGATTTCCACCCTGTCGGGGTATTTGGCCACCATGCTCATCATCATGCCATTGGCTTTGCGCTCGCAATCGGCATGGTCCTGTAAAAAGGTGTCAAAATTAGCCATCACCGCATCAGCCCATTCGGGCGGCGAGGGACATTGTAGGTCTATACTCAGTTTCATGGGGCTTTACAAACTCCAGGTGCTTCCGTCTTTGCCATCCTTAATGCTGAAGCCCAAAGAGGTTAGTTTATCGCGGATTTCGTCGCTCAAAGCATAATTTTTATTGGCCTTGGCCTCTGCGCGCATGGTCAGTAGCATTTGCAACACCCCGTCCAGGGCGGCATCATTTGCTTTCTCTTCGGCTTGTATGCCCAATATCGAGAATAGCCAGGTTTGAAAGATGGTATTTAACCCTTCCACACCGGCTTTATCCAGTTTCAGTTTGCCATCGGCAGCGAGGTTGCACACACGCACGGCCTCAAACAACTGGGCAATCACCTGGGGGGTATTGATGTCGTCGTTCATGCTGCGCATGCACGCCTCCTTAATATCGGAAACTGCGTATTCGGCGCTATCCGATACCGGCAGTTTGGGCGCCTGAGCCGCTGCATTCATCAACCGTTGCAGTCCTTTTTCAGCGGCCTGCAGGGCATCGTTGCTAAAATCCAAGGTTCCACGGTAGTGTGCCTGCAGAATAAAAAAGCGCAGGGTCATGGGGCTGTATGCACGATCCAGCAAGGGATGCCTACCCGAAAACAACTCATCTACACGAATGCCATTATTCAAGCTTTTGGCCATTTTTTGACCATTGATGGTGATCATGTTATGATGCACCCAGTATTTGGCCGGGTTGTGGCCCGTGCAGGCCGAACTCTGGGCAATTTCACTTTCGTGATGCGGAAAAAGTAGGTCCATGCCACCACCATGGATATCAAAAACATCGCCCAGGTATTTGCGACTCATGGCCGAGCACTCTATGTGCCATCCGGGATAACCTTTACCCCATGGGCTGTTCCACTGCATGATGTGTTCGGGAGAGGCCTTCTTCCATAAAGCAAAATCGTTGGGGTTGCGTTTCTCTTCCTGACCCTCAAGTTCACGGGCTTCATTGCCGGCACCGGCCATCAGATCTTCCAGTATGCGTCCGCTCAATTTGCCATAATCATGGCCTTTGGCATAGGCAAGCACATCAAAATAAACGCTGCCATTCACTTCATAGGCAAGACCTGCATGAATGATGGATTGTATCATTTCGATTTGCTCAATGATATGGCCGCTGGCGCGGGGTTCGATGCCGGGAGGCAGCACATTCATGTGCCGGCACATTTCATTGTAGGCAACGGTATAGGTTTGGGCCACTTCCATGGGCTCAACCTGCTCCAGGCGGGCCTGTTTGCCCAGTTTGTCCTCTCCCTCATCACCGTCACCCACCAGGTGCCCTACGTCGGTAATGTTGCGCACATGGCGAACTTTGTATCCTTGAAACTCCAGATAACGGCGCAGCACATCAAACACCACCGGCCCACGCACATGGCCTAGGTGCGGTGGTCCATAAACGGTAGGACCGCACACATACATGCCCACATGTTGCTTGTTCAATGGCTCAAATGGCTCATTCCGGCGTGAATAGGTATTGTAAATGTGCAGTTGTGACATGATTGGGTGCAAAGTTAGGGATTGGTGGTTTATTCGTTTATCTGTTTAATGGTTTGTCCTGTCCTAAAAAGGTTGACGTTATTCAGGCATTGATAAACTCTTGACTTTTAACTTCTAACTCATAACTCCAACTCCACACTGTCAACTAGTTACATAGTATTGTTGGTAATACTGCTGATACGCTCCGCTGGTAACATGGTCCAGCCATTCCTGGTTGGATAAATACCAGTCAATGGTTTTTTCAAAGCCCTCCGCAAAGGCCACTGAGGGTGACCATCCAAGCTCATTCATCAACTTTGAAGCATCAATGGCATAGCGGAAATCGTGCCCGGCGCGATCCGTTACGTAGGTAATCAGTTTTTCGCTTTCACCGGCAGGCCTGCCCAGCTTGCGATCCATGATGGCGCAGAGCGTTTTCACCAGGTCAATGTTCTTCCACTCATTGTTGCCACCGATGTTGTAGGTTTCGCCATTGCGGCCTTTGTGAAAAATCACATCGATGGCACGGGCGTGGTCTTCCACATACAGCCAGTCGCGCACATTTTCGCCTTTGCCGTAAACCGGCAGGGGCTTGCTGTGGCGAATGTTATTAATCATCAGTGGAATGAGTTTTTCGGGGAAGTGGTGGCTGCCGTAGTTATTGCTGCAATTGCTGATAACCACAGGCATTTTATAGGTTTCATGGTAAGCGCGCACAAAATGATCACTACCGGCTTTGCTGGCGCTATAGGGGCTGTTGGGGCTGTAAGGCGTGGTTTCGGTAAACTTGCCTTCGTCACCCAGCGTTCCATACACCTCGTCGGTGCTCACATGGTAAAAGAGCCCGTTTTGCATATCGCCATGCTGTTTAAAGGCATTTAGCAGGTTCACGGTTCCCACCACATTGGTCATCACAAAATCAATGGGGTTGCTGATGCTGCGGTCAACATGGCTTTCCGCCGCCAGGTGAACCACCCCAAAGGGTTTATATTTTTCAAAAATGGAGTGAATGGCTTCTGCATCGCGGATATCGGCTTTTTCAAAGTTGTAATTGGGCTTGTCCGATACATCTTTGAGGTTTTCCAGATTACCGGCATAGGTGAGGGCATCCAGGTTGATGATGTGGTATTCGGGGTATTGGTTCACGAAGAGGCGCACCACGTGGCTGCCTATGAATCCGGCTCCTCCGGTAATGATGAGATTTTTACTCATGGTTGGTTTAGTGTTAAATCAGTTATTTTAATCATCAGTGGGGTGTAGGGTTTCACCAAGTTCATGTAACCCTGATCGCCGTAGCCGTAATCGCTGGTTACCAGAAAAACACCGGTTTCTCCCGGGCCCATATATTGCAGCACCTGATCGAATGCAGCCAGGTTGTAGGTGTTTTTGCCTATTTCCATCAGATACTTTTTGCCGGTGGGTGCTGAATTAATGAGCAGTTGTCCATCAAGCGTAGCTACTTCCGCATGGAAGCTTACCACTGCCCCTTCCTGTAATCTTGGCGAGGTTGTATTTTTTTCAATAAAATACTTTATAAACTTCGTGGAATCCAGCATCCAGGGTTTTCGGGATTTAAGCGCAAAGCCATCTATGGCCTTGTTCTCTTTTTGCAGACGCTCCATGAAACGCTGATTTTGATAGCCGGCATACTGGGCATCGTTTAGCACTTTGATGATGTGAATGCTAAACTTGGCGTTTTCACCGGATGGCAGATTCATAATCTGCAGATTTCCGCTGATACGCTGTTTGAGTGAATCTGTGGGTATGAGCACTTCCACCACAGAGCCGGGGGCTCCGTTTTGCATGGCATCTTCCAGTTCGTTCCGGGGCTCCATGGGATACATCATGTGCTGTTCCACGCCGGGTTTGGCAAGGTTCACCAGCGTATCGCCCTCCGGACCTGTAAGCACATACTGAAATACAATGTGGTAGCCGGCTCCGGGCATTTTATCCCATTTTTTACCTTCCACCACCCTAAAATAACCGCCGCGTGTGGTTTTCTCCCATCCGCCGAGCCAGATGCCCAGGGGTTTGCGAAGAAAAAACGCGAGTGCTGCCAGTATCAGCACCAGCAGGGTAAGGGTTAGCCAGTGTTTTTTTACAAAGTTCATATTGCCAGTAACGCTTCTTTATAGTCTTTTATCGTGTCGCGGAATTTCTGCACCACTTTTTCCAGGGGTTCATCACTGGCGCCGCCGGATGCATTGCGGTGACCGCCGCCATTGAAATACCTGGCAGCATATTCGTTGACGGGAAAGTCGCCTTTGCTGCGGAAACTCATCTTCACCATTTTGGTGCGGTCAATGATGAGCACGCTCAGCACATCCCAGTCCCAGGTTCACCAGTCCTTCTGTATCGCCGGTTTTCACATCAAACTGCTCCAATTCTTCTTTGGTAAGGTAAATCAATGCCGTGCGAAGTTCGGGTAAAACCTCGAGTTTGTGTAGCATACAATAACCAAACAACCGGCTGCGGTTTGGGGTAAACACGTCGTAAATGCGCTCATGTATGCCCACATGGTCGGCCCCTTGTTCCAGTAAATCTGCTGCTATCAGGTGGGTGAGACTGTTGGTATTGCTGTACTGAAAATTGCCCGTATCGGTCATAAGCCCTGTATACAGGCAGGTAGCGCAGTCTTTGGACAAATGCTCAAGTCCGAAATAGTGTTTGATCAGGTGAAACACCAATTCGGCCGTACTGCTGCTTTTGGGATCCCACAGGGCATATTGCTGAAAATGTTCGGGCTCCAGGTGATGATCGATCATTACTTTT
>JBILTS010000114.1:0-7082 GCA_044371405.1 Bacteroidia bacterium | reverse complement strand
AGCGTGAAATTCCGACACCCAGCGAATTGCGGGGTGAAGGTTGAGCAATTATTTGTGAGCAGAGTATAAAGAATATGGCACAAAACGAGCCGCGCATTAATACAAAGATAGGCATAACAGAAAAACCGTTTATCCCATTTTCATCATAAAAATTGCAAAAGCGACAAAAACCCTGTTTTAAGCCCCCACTTTCACCCACTTTTTTAAAATGCTTGTATTTAAAAGGTTTTTAGCTATTTTTGCTGAATAATTAATCATCTCATTGTGAAAATAACCCACCAAAAAACCCAGATTAATCCCCTTATGTGGATAAGTGGTGATTAAAAAGGGTAAAAAGTGGGAAAAAGTGGGATTTTTGGTTTTTATTTAGCAGACGGAATTCCAAACCTATGTCCGGATTGATTGGCGAGTATGTATGTAAGCTGGATGAGAAAGGCAGATTGTCTTTACCATCGCGGCTTCGTGCGCAGTTTCCCGAAAGTGCGGGAAACACACTTGTGGTCAACCGGGGATTTGAAAAGTGTCTCGTTCTGTATACCCGTGAAGACTGGTTGTTAGAAACCAGTAAGCTGACAGTGGTAGATGACTTTCTGAGCCCTGAAATTCGCCGTTTTAAGCGCATTTTTAGCAATGGTGCAAACCTGGTTCAGATTGACAATGCCCAGCGGGTTCTGATTCCAAAAAAGCTGTGCGAATACGCCGAACTCACCGATGAGGTGGTTTTGAGTGCTTATGGCAGCAAAGTGGAAATCTGGAGCCGTTCGAATTATGAAACCGAGCTTTCGGTGGATTCTGACGAACTCAGCAAGCTGGCGCAAATCTTTCATCAGCAAACGGGTAGCAGAAAGGAGCCATGAAGTTTGGAATAACACCGACTGCCATATGCAAGAATATCACGTACCCGTACTGCTGAACCCCAGTGTAGACGCACTGGTTTACGATTCTGACGGAATCTATGCAGACGCCACTTTCGGAGGTGGTGGCCACTCGCGTGCCATTCTGAAAAAACTGTCGGCCAAAGGGAGACTTGTGGCATTTGACCGCGACGAAGAGGCACTTGCCAACGCACCGGATGATCAGCGTTTCACACTCGTCAATCACAACTTCCGTTTTATTAAACAATTTCTGCAATACGGCAAACTGACACCCATTTCCGGCATACTGGCTGATTTGGGCATATCATCTCACCAGATAAACGTGGGAGAAAGGGGATTTGCTCACCGCCTGGATGGGCCGCTGGATATGCGCATGGATAAAAAATCACCCGTAAGTGCCGCAGATATTATCAATACCTACCCAGAAGAAAAGCTCAAACATATTTTTAAAATATGGGGAGAAATCCCCAACGCGGGAAAACTGGCAGGCATTATTTGCCGGGGAAGAACCGGACAAACGATTAGCAGCACCGAGCAGTTTAAAAAACTGATTGCCCCCTGCACACCCAAACAAACCCCGGCCAAATACCTGAGCCAGGTATATCAGGCACTCCGCATAGAGGTGAACGGAGAAATGCAGGCCCTGGAAGCATTGCTGACTTCTTCAACAGATTGTATCCGCAAGGGCGGACGTTTTGTCATTATCAGCTATCACAGCCTGGAAGACAGAATGGTTAAAAATTTTCTTCAAACCGGCAATCTGGAAGGAATCCGAAAAACAGACATGTATGGCAATGTTGAACGCCCATTTGATCCGGAACCCAATAAGGCCATTGTTCCCGGCGATGAGGAGATACTAATTAACAACAGGGCGCGTAGTGCCAAAATGAGAATAGGAGTGAAACGATGAACACAGAAACAGAACCCATCGAAAATAACCAAGATCATTTGGAACAGCCGGCAATGACCGAGCAACTGGAGTCTGCCGGAATTTGGTCGTGGGTTAAGTTTGGCCTGGTGGCCTTTGTGCTGATGCTGTTCTACATCTACAATCAGCACCATGCAAATAAAGCGCTGAGAAACAAAGAAAAGTTCATTAAAGAACTCAAAGAACTACACAGTGAAAAAATCAGTTTGGAAAGCCAGATTACCAATGCCAGCAAGCAAAGTGAGCTGGTTAAAAAACTGGAACCAAGTGGATTGAAAGCACTGAGTGTGCCGCCCGTGAAAATTGAAAATCATGTCAAAACCGGAAAATAATAAAGTAAATACACGCAGAGCCATCCTGCTTAGGGCCTATCTCGTTTTCGGGATTGTGCTGGTATTTGGATTTTCCGTGCTTTTTACAGCAGCCAGGCTACAACTGGGAAGTGATAAGGAATTCAGCGATGCGTTGAAACAGAAAAACACACGCATTCTGGATATAAAAGCCATACGGGGTAATATTTATGCGGCAGACGGCAGCCTGCTTGCCACATCGGTACCTCGCTACGATCTGGTATTTGACGCCTATGCAGACGGTCTGAAACGCGACACCTTTCGTAAATACATAGACAGTTTATCATTCCTCCTTGCCACAGAATTTACAGATAAAGATGCTGCCGGCTGGAAGAGTTACTTAACTGCACTGCGAAACCGCAAATCAAGGTTTGCGATGCTGGCTAAGGACCAGGGATTCGACGTGGTTAAAAAAATGAAAACCTGGCCGCTGATTCGGAAGGGAAAATTCAAAGGCGGCTTCTGGTTTGAGGAACGCGGCAAACGGCTTTACTTCATGGGTGATCTGGCCCGAAGAACCATCGGCTATAGCAAACAGGGTGTATATGTGGGACTGGAGGGTGCATTCGACAGTCTGTTGCGCGGCAAAGATGGGCAGCGAATGGAACAGCGAATGCCAGGTAACACATGGAGGCCAATGCAAGCCGGCAATCTGAAAGACCCTGTAAACGGTTACGATATTGTAACAACCCTCGATGTAAACCTGCAGGATGTAGCACAAAACGCCTTGCAAAGGGTACTTGCAGCAAATGAAGCAGACCATGGATGCGCAGTGGTGATGGAGGTAAAAACCGGTGCCATAAAAGCAATGGCCAATTTAAAAAGAAACGAAAATGGCGAATATGTAGAGGTAATGAACTATGCTGTTGACGAGTTTGAAGAGCCCGGTTCTACTTTTAAGTTGGTTTCAACCATGGCACTGCTGGAAGACGGGTATGCCAAACCCACAGACAGTGTAGATGTGAAAGGCGGTGAAGTGAAAATGTATGGTGAAACCATGAAAGACGCCACCAAACCCAACAAACGAATACTGACATTACAGGAGAGCTTCGAAAAATCGAGCAATGTAGGTATCAGTAAACTGGTGCTTAAACATTATGCCAAACAACCGGAAAAGTTTGTAAACCATGCGCTGAGACTGGGACTGAACTTCAAACCTGAATTTGATGTGCGCACGCCAAACAACCCGTTGATAAAAACGAAAAAATCAAAAAACTGGTACAATACCACACTGCCCTGGATGAGCATTGGATATGAAACAAAAATTTCACCCCTGCAAATGCTGATGCTTTACAACGCTGTGGCCAACAATGGAAAAATGATGCGTCCGTTCATGGTAAGCGAAATCAAACACGAGGGAAAGTCTATCCGTAAAATTTCACCGGAGGTATTGAATGAAAAAATTTGCAGTGATAAAACCCTGGCTGCCCTGAAAAGCATGATGGAAGGGGTGGTAGACCATGGCACTGCAACCAACCTTAAAAACGATAACTACTTGGTTGCAGGGAAAACGGGCACAGCCAAAATCGCTAAAGGAAGATCTTACGAAGAAGGAAGTTACAAAGCTTCATTTGCCGGATATTTTCCCGCATCTAATCCCCAATACAGCATTATTGTGGTTATTAATGAACCTAAAAAAGGTGCCATCTACGGTGCCTTGGTTGCGGGCCCTGTATTCAAAGACATTGCTGATAAAATTTACAGCAGTTCCCTGAAAATTCAGCCCGTTGCAGGAAAAACAGGCGATCCGCAGATTCCTGAAATCCTGAAAGGCAATATTGCCAAAACCAGGCAGGTACTCAATGCGCTAAACATCAGCTCTGCACTGGATAGCGGCAAACAAAGTGAGTGGGTATCAGGATCCAAAAAAGGCTACGCGGTATTACTTAAACCCACTGTAAACAAACAGGGTACATTACCTGACTTCAAGGGCATGGGGCTCCGTGATGCCATTTTATGGCTGGAAAAGAATAAAATCGTGGCAAGCAGTGAAGGATTTGGGCGCATTGTATCCCAAAGCATACCTGCGGGAACAGCCATTTCTGCCGTCACACAAGTTCATTTAATTCTGCAGCCATTTTGACATTCCCAATAAGCCATATCATCACTAAACTGAGGCCGAAAAATATCATCGGCAGTCAGGAAATTGACATAACAGGCGTTTGTATTGACAGCAGGAAGGCCAACCAGGGCTATTTATATGCCGCCATGCCGGGAACCCATGCCGACGGGCACGACTTTATACAGAAAGCCATAGAAAACGGGGCTACGGTCATCTTGGCAAGTAGAATAGAAAACCCTCAGCAGGATATAACTTACCTGCAGGTAGACGATGTAGCCGAAGCCATGGGCATTGCCTGCCATCTCTTTTACGGCGAACCCACCAAAACCTTGAAACTGGTTGGAACCACAGGCACCAATGGCAAAACCACGGTAAGTACCCTGTTGTTTGAACTTTTCTCCGCCATGGGCCACCGCTGTGGTCTGGTATCTACGGTAGAAAACAGAATTGGAGGTGAAGTTATTCCAAGCACCCATACCACTCCGGATACGGCAGGTTTAAACGCATTGCTGGCAAAAATGGTAGAGTCCGGCTGCGAATATTGCTTCATGGAATGCAGCTCACATGCCATTCACCAGCGCAGAATAGCCGGTTTGAATTTTACCGGTGCAGTTTTTACCAACCTTACCCACGATCACCTCGATTATCACAAAACCTTTGATAACTACCTGAAAGCCAAAAAGCAGTTTTTTGATGATTTGCCGGCCACAGCATGGGCTCTCACCAACAAAGATGACCGCAATGGCATGATTATGCTGCAGAATACCAAAGCGGCACGATACACCTATGCCATGAAAAGCGGAGCCGATTTTACCGTAAAAATTCTGGAAAGTGATTTTCAGGGAATGCAGCTGCGGCTTGATGGTAAAGATGCCTGGGTGAATCTGGTGGGGGCATTCAACGCCTACAACCTGGTGGCGGTTTATGGTGCTGCGTTTTTGCTTACCTCAGGTGAAGAAGACATAATACTCCCCCTTACCAAAGCCGGCAGGGTAAACGGCAGGTTTGAAGCCATCCATGGGCCGGATCGGGTCACAGCCATTGTGGATTACGCACACACACCCGACGCCCTGGAAAATGTAATCAAAACCATCAACGAAATCAGAGGCAACAATGCACAGTTAATAACCGTGGTGGGTTGCGGTGGAAACAGGGACGCCGCCAAAAGACCAGAAATGGGCAAAATAGCCGCCCAACTCAGCAGCAAGGTCATCCTGACCAGCGATAATCCCCGTGATGAAGACCCTGAAGCTATTATCAGCCAAATGGAAGAAGGCGTAGAAGGTCAGCACTACAAAAAACTACTCAAAATTACTGACCGCAAAGAGGCCATCAGGGCCGCCACCATGTTGGCTGCAGCAGGCGACGTAATTCTGATTGCCGGGAAAGGCCATGAAACCTATCAGGAAATAAAGGGAGTAAAACACCCATTTGACGACAAAGCCATCATTAAATCACTGTTTAACCAAAATAACCATTAATGCTTTATTACCTTTTCAAATATCTCGACAGCCACAATGTTTCCGGAGCCGGTGTATTTCAGTACATTTCCTTCAGGGCAAGCATGGCGGGCATACTTAGCCTTCTCATTGCGCTGCTGATTGGCAAAAGGATTATTCGCTGGCTTCAAAAACAGCAAATAGGGGAAGAAATACGCGATTTGGGCCTGGAAGGGCAGCTGCAGAAAAAAGGCACTCCTACCATGGGCGGCATCATCATTTTGCTGGCCATCATCGTACCTACCCTGCTGCTTGCCAGATTGGACAATGTATATGTGATACTGATGCTCATAAGCACCGCTTGGATGGGCGCCATTGGGGCCATTGACGATTATATCAAGGTTTTCAAAAAGAATAAGGAAGGCATGAAAGCCACCACTAAACTCATTGGTCAGTTATTGCTGGGCATTGTAATTGCCATTGCCATAGACTACACCCACAAAGCTGCCAATATTCCGCTTGAAACCAACCTACCCGTTACAGCAAACAGACTAAACTACTCTGATATTATTCCCGGTGCAAACAATGCCTGGTATGTATTCCTGCCGGTAATTGTTTTCATTTGCATGGCGGTAACCAATGCTGTGAATCTCACCGACGGCATTGACGGGCTGGCAGCTGGCACCACAGCCATAGTGGGCATGGGTTTGGGCGGATTGGCATACGCTGCAGGCAATGTAAAAATGGCTGAATACCTGAACATTGTTTACGTACCCCAGAGCGGTGAAGTAACGGTATTTCTGGCGGCGGTTATTGGTGCCTGTCTAGGATTTCTGTGGTACAACGGATTTCCGGCACAGGTATTCATGGGCGATACCGGAAGTCTGGCCCTGGGAGGCGCCATTGCTGCCGTGGCCATCATCATCAAAATGGAAATGCTGATACCCATACTTTTCGGGGTTTTCTTCGCCGAAAGTCTGAGCGTTATTCTGCAGGTAAGCTGGTTTAAATACACCAAAAGAAAGTATGGTGAAGGCCGCAGAATTTTTCTGATGAGCCCGCTGCACCACCACTTTCAAAAACTCAACATTCCTGAAAGTAAAATCACCCTACGATTCTGGCTGGTAACCATCATACTGGTACTGATTGCAATTGCCATGTTAAAACTGCGTTGAGAAAAAAGCTGGTCATATTGGGAGCAGGCGAATCGGGCACAGGAACCGCTGTTTTGGCCAAAGCCAAAGGGTGGGATGTGTTTGTTTCCGATATGGGCAAAATAGCCTCCAACTACCTTGATGAACTTAACAAAATTGATGTTCGCTGGGAACAAGGTCAGCATACTGAATCAGAGATTTTAAGCGCAGATGAAATCGTAAAAAGCCCCGGTATACCTGACAAAGCCCCCATGGTACAGACAGCGTTCAAAAA
>JBILTS010000021.1:0-23949 GCA_044371405.1 Bacteroidia bacterium | reverse complement strand
TGGCACCACCATATTCCAGGCGCTCTCCTACCCTTTTGGGCGGACGATTTGGGTTGTTGGGGTTGGCTATGGTGTTGTCGAATTCTGCCTCGGATATGATCCAGGTTCCTGCAGGCAAATGCACGGGTTTTTTGAAGGTGTAAAAATACTGCCACCTGAAATCCCATTTGGGAATGGAAATGAGCTTTACTGTATCCCCATTGGGTTTTACCGCATACCCCTTGATACTTTTGCCCAAAAGGTGTAAATGCGGATTTACCGTGAGTAATGAAATATCAGCATCGATCTGAAAACGGGTGCTGTGACTGCTTCGGGTATTGGGTTCAATCTGCAAAGGCGGCAAAATGGGGCTCACACCGTTGGTACCCAACATGAGTTCGCGGGTTTCGCGGGTGGGCGGTTTGTCGGTAAAAAACAGATTGATATAGCTTTTATCGGTGGTTTTGCGGTTTCCGGGGCCGTAATGCAAATCATTACCTACTATTGTAAACATCTTAGATAACCTGAAAGTGCCAATACCAGTGGGATAAGCGGTAGCCTGCACACCGGGCAAATAATTAACAGCACTGTGCAACCTGAATGGCTTAGAACCGTCATCATTGAGCAAATCAAGTTTACTAAAATCGCTGTCGTATTCGCCTGATGTTATTTCCAGCTGTAAAGGTGCCCTTGCATGGTTCTTTTTGGTTCCGGGTTCATACATCAGGATGTGCCCATTGAAATGATGCACCAGTTTGGGTTCGCCGGCCACAAATTCAATGGCACGTACCCAGGTATCGCGGGGCAACAGACCCGGAATTTTGACCAAAAAAAATCGATCGCGCAGATTGGGCAATAATTCCACGGCCTGCAACGGCAATACCAAGTCCGGCTTTCCAATATTGCTGCGCCATGCCGGGGCTTTCCAGCTGAGATTTTCACCATTCTGTCCGGGGGCACAACCTTGCTCTGCCCAGCGTGCGATGGTCGCAATCTCTGCTTGTGTCAGGTACTTCTCTCCCACAAAATGGGAATACGCAGGATCGGCGGGCCATGGTGGCATGTAGCGTTTGGCCGTAACCTTGGCAATGGTCTTCGCTTTTCTCTTTACCTGTTCAAACGAGGTAAGTGGAAACGGTGCCGCACCACTGTCACGGTGGCATGGACTGCAGTTTTCGAACACAATGGGGGCAATATGGTCTGCAAATGTGGGTTTATCGGGAACGCCCGCTTCCGGCTTGCTCCCGCAAAAAGCAAGTATAATAGCCGCAATTAATGCTGTAAAAATCCGTGTGAACCGCATGCCATTGCAAAGGTAAAACATCACTCGATATAACAGCCCACTGCTTTGGTTTCTGAAACAGCCGGTTTTTGACCATTGCGTAGTGCTTTCAAGGCATCTTTCAAATAATGCTCGGTGGCAAACTGCCTTTTTTTGCCGGTATCAAACGACCAGTTATCAATAGCACCGCTGTACCAAACCCGGTTGCTGCTGTCAACCACAAAAACCTCCGGTGTGATGGTGGCTTTGAAAATTTCGGCGATGTAGTGTACATCCTTACCGGCATTGTATTCCAGCGGAAAAAAGTAACTACTGTCGGTAGCAGCATCCGAATCGGTTCGCAGTCCCAAAAACAAAAAACGGGAATCCTGCGCATATTCTGCCTGCAAAGAATCCAGCAGGGGTTTGTAATTATTACAAAGCGGACAATCCTTGCTAAGGAAGAAAACCACATTGAATAGGGCCGGTTTTTCTATATCAAGGGCAGAATTATGCAGGCGGTGAATGGCTGAAGTTGAATTAGGCGAATGGATTGCTTCCTCCTTAACATTCATAAACGACGAAATTAGTCCTCTGTAACCGCCTATGACTGCAATCACAACCAAAACAAGCAACAGCGATAGCTGAAGCCATTGCATCCGGGTGAACTGAAATTTACCCATGCTTTATTTCATTACCTGAAAGGCCTTCACAAATTTCACACCCAGATTGCGGTTTGGGGGAATGTAATCCTTCCATTTGTCGTTGTTTTTCATGCGCTCTTCCATTCCCGTCCACAAAGTGCTCCATACGATTTCACCGGTGCCTGTTCTCATCATTTCACACATATCTTTCAGCAACTCATTATTTACGGTCCATGTACCAATTTGTTTACTGCTCACAATCTGGGCATCGGAAGCGTTTTCCAGCACACGGCTGATGTTTTGATAGCCGCCGCAACTGCCCAGCACTGCTACTTTGGTGTTACTGGTAAGCACTTCTATGGTGGTTTGCAGGTGGTAGCTGTGGCCGCGATGAACCACCACATCCGGATAGCGCTTTTCTTTTTCATACAAGGCCATCAGATTCGCAAGTCCTCTGTCAACCTGAGGTTTATTCAAATAAAGTACGATTTTCCTGCCTTCCACGCTCTCAATTTTCAGGTAATCATCCGTGTCTGTCAGTTTATAGTTTTTATCCGATGAAAACTTTGCCCTGAAGGATTTGAAAGCAGCATTGCCATCTTCGTCATCGTAAAAAATATGCTGTTGCACATTTTTTCCGTCGGGAAACATCAGTTCGGCTTCCACCCTGGTAAGTTCGGGAACTTTGTACTTCACCGAAATACCCGTTATCAAAACCGGATTTTTCCCGGCCAGCTTATACAACAGTCCGTATATCTTCATGCCATACCGGTTATCAGCCAGATAACAGCGGCGCAATTCCTTGTGTATTCGGGCTATCATTTTTTCTCGGATGAGTGAATCAGACAAGGATCCAAAAATATCAGCCACTTCCACTGCCGGTCCAAGATTTCCGCCTGTTAAATCCAGGTGTTTTACAATTTCAACTACAAATTGTTCCTGCTCTGTAGCGGACATGGTATTTAGCACCGGCTGCAGCGTGTTGTACCCGGCACAAGTTTGCACAAAGGTCCTGAACCGATTAAAACCCATTTTATTAAAAAACACGTACATGCTGCTATCAGGACGGTGTTGCATCATACGCTTGAATAAACCGAGGAAGGTGCTGGTGAAAATTTCATCCCTGCTGTAAACAATAAGGTTATACAATTCTTCTGCACTGAGATCTTCCACCAGTTTGAAGCGTATTTTCTCATTTTTCTCATCGTGCAGCAGGTTGATTTTACGGATAACCTTGATGCTGTGGTGTGCCATTTCTGCATCAACAGAGTAACTACCCAGGATATTCGGGGATCTTCTGAGTGAACAAAGTCTGGTAAACCATGCATCTTCGTTTGAAGCGAGTGCCTCACTTTGGGCCACCGTAAGCTCCCTGTGAAACACCATGTCTATATTGGTATAACTGCTGCTGCTTCGGCCATAAGCACGGTAAATATCATAAAGCATGGCTACTACTGAATCCTTACTGCCTACCAAGATATTGTTTACCGGATGGAGCGTACCAATAAACTGTTTAATAGCGTTCGGATCATTTTTAGCTACCGTCTCAAGTACTTTAAGCACCCAGGTTTCCCGCTGATAATCGGCATGTTTGGTGAGTACATCGTAGGGTCTTTTGGTAGCTGCAAAAAGCATAACCTCAGATGCGCAGGCCCTTTTCACAAAAAAAGGTATAACCTCAAGTGTCGCATAAAGATTGTTTTTTAGAAGTTCCTGGTCTTTTTGCACACCCTGATTTTTGGCCAATTCAAGAAGGGTAGCGTAGAACTGGTCATAGTAGCCCAAAAATCTGACCGTACCGGCATTAACCCCTTGTAAAGACGCAATTAACTGACGATAGAAAGGTTCAAATTCTGTTTTTGGAAAACTGTTTTTATCAAGAGCGGACTGAATCTGATCCACCCGCGTGAAGTAAATAAGTCGGGCCCTTTCGAATTGTGCACGTGAGGCGTAACCTGCGCTGGTATCGGCTTTGCCATCAATCAAATCAATGCGGCGCTGTTCGGCATCGCACTGCCTGGCAAGTTCATCTTTTTTTTGAGCAGCAACTGCTGAGAAGCAACCTAACGCAAAGAGGAAAGCTGCGGTGCGCAGAAATGCCACAATACAATACCTGCCGCAACGGAAACGTTGAGCGAATGCTTGGTGCCTGCCTGTGGAATTTCTATACATGCGTTGCAAAGTTCCAAAACTTCTGACTGAATACCATCAATTTCATTGCCAAAAATAAAGGCAGCAGGTTGATTTGTAATGGAAAGTTGTTGCAATGGCAGTGAATTTGTAGTTTGTTCCACACCCATAATTGCATAACCCTGTTGTTGTAGCTCTTTTAAAGCTGCAATAGTGTCGGAAAAATATTCCCAAGCTACGGAGCGATCTGCGCCAAGTGCAGTTTTGGTGATATCGCGATGTGGTGGCCTGGCGGTAATGCCACACAAAATTATTTTTTGACACCGAAAAGCATCGGCGGTGCGAAAAAAAGAACCTACGTTGTGCATGCTGCGAATGTTATCCAACACCACCACTACCGGTAGTTTCGAGGCCTGCTTAAAATCTTCGGCACTCATGCGGTTCAGTTCCTGTAATCGCAGCTTTCTCATGTAAAAACGTTTTGCAAAGATGAAGTGAAACGACCAAAAAAAAGGACTTTATTGAAAAACGTAAACTTCTGTTTGAAAAACACAAACATTTCCTTATCTTTGCAGCCCAATTCCTAAGAATCATGAATCCGATTGTTAAAGCCATCACGAACGAATATTTGCGCAACGATATTCCGGATTTTAAAGCCGGTGACCGCGTTACGGTTCACTATAAAATCAAAGAAGGAAACAAAGAGCGTATTCAGCAGTTTCAGGGCGATGTCATTCAGCGCAGAAACAGCGGGGTGGAAGAAACTTTCACTGTTCGCAAAATTTCCAACGGTGTAGGCGTAGAACGTATCTTCCCCGTAAACAGCCCCTTTATCGACAAAGTAGAGGTAAACCGTCGCGGTAAAGTACGTCGTGCCCGCATTTTCTACCTGCGCAAGCAAATCGGCAAAGCCGCTCGTATCAAAGAAAGAAGAGGTTAATTGTTACCTTAAAAATATACAAGGCCCGGTTATCCGGGTCTTTTTTTTATGGTATTATACGGTACCAGCCGATGTTACCTACCTGCTTTTCCAGTTTTAGTTTAAAGCCCGGCACATAGTTTCGATTGCTATCTTCGAGCAAATGCGGCTGATCTGTCACAATACCCACGGCTCCCCTATTATAATATTGAAAAATTGTGGTTGGTGTTTCGGTTGCCGTATCCCATGGGAATCCTTTTGTTCCGGTATAATAAAAATAAACACAGCCGCTGATGTCCGGCCCCACAATCCAACGCTCGCTGCCATCATTGTTAATTCTTAGGGCCGCAGCTAGATCCCGGTTTACGAATTCGTCAGGAATCCGATACTTGCCTGGCATCCAATTATTGGGAGCAATTCTAACCCACGCCCATACGGGAGCAAACACCAATACCAATAACCAGGGTGTAAAACGTGAATTAAAAACCAATCCGGCACCTCGCGCAACGATAAAAGCAAACAGCGGCATAAATACGATGGCATAGTAGCCATGATGAATAAACTGATACTGCACCGCCACGTAGAACAAAAGGCATCCAGCACCATAAGCCATCACAGGCAAGTACTTGTTCCATTTTGCTTTGCTTTTGTATATGCCTGCCAGTAAAAATGGCATAAACACATAACCAACCCAAGTTTCGGGGATGTCCATAAACAGACTTTTACCCAAAATATCAAGGGCTTCTCCCCAGCTTCGGGCATGGCGCATTGCATGCACAAACTCATGCAAACCATATGTTTTTACTAAATATGCGGCATAGGCATACCATGAAAATGACAAACCGGCCACCAATATACTCATTGCCATGGCCTGCAGCCATGCCTTGGGGTTTTTATAATGAAGTACTATAAAGGAAACAGCCACCGGTAATCCCGCCATCAAAAACTGTAACTTAATCATACCGGCCAGGGCCAACAATACAGTGGGTAGTAGTGCTGACTTCCAGGATATTGCACGCAACCAATGCAGGGCAAAATACCAGCCCCAAAGCATGCAACATAAAGCCATCACATCAGG
This sequence comes from Bacteroidia bacterium, assembly GCA_044371405.1. Taxonomy (GTDB): domain Bacteria; phylum Bacteroidota; class Bacteroidia; order NS11-12g; family UBA955; genus RGEC01. Next base: position 17,938 of record JBILTS010000021.1, on the reverse strand, counting down.
AACGGCATTGATTCCGTGAAAATACATTTCGGGAACAAAAGCCAAAAAAGCCGCTCCCACATTGGCTTGCAAGGCATTATCCGTGTATTGCAGAATCAGTTTATGCATGGCCCATACCGATAAGATTGTAAAAACCAAGGAAAGCCAGCGGTGGTAATACTCAGAGAAGCCCATGGTGCGATACATGCAGGCCAGGATGTATTCATAGGCAGGAAACTGCGGCCCTGTAATGCCCGATGTTTCAAAACGCTTGTCTACCCTGGGTTCCAGCAGGTTCATACTTTCATCGGCATAATTTTTCGCAACTGCCAGGGTGTTGCATTGCCGCCACACATGGTTTCCCACCGCAGGAAGTTTCATGTAAGGCAAATGCGTAAGCACCACCAACAGCCAAAGGAGTGGCAGAAACTTCCTTTCAGGCAGGCAAAAAACCTTTTGGGTTATGACCATCAGGCGGTTTACCATGTATGATCGATGATGATTTTATGTTTGCCGGAAATGCTGCGGGTGATCAGGCTAAAATGCCCTGCAGGTGTGTCTTTTGCCCTAATTAGCTTCCAGCGGCCGTTTACATGACCTATTTCCTCCGCTTTATCCAAAAATTCAATGGTATCAATATCAAAATAAAGTTGCCCCATGGCCGCCTTATCCGGATAATGGTTCTTGTAGGTATTTAATGTCGCCAGCCAACCATAACGTACCCCTTTCGCTCCAATGAACTGCATACCCGAATCCTGATGATAACCCTGCATGAATTTCCCGATATTTCCTTCATTCCAGGCCCGCTGTTGCATTATTAGCAATTCTCTAATATCTTTTACCGATTGTGCGTTTTTGTTTTCTATACAAGCCCCAAAAAATATCACAGCAATATACAAAAACCACTTTTTCATTCAGTCTTCGAAGATAATGAATATTGAATTCCTGCACTGATGCAGTTATGATAGGCGCCTGTTGGAAAAAACATACTGCCTGATGTCGAACTGGATATTGATACCAGCCCATACTGGTACTCCACCCTGTAGCTTATGGCCTTACCGGTTTTGTATTGCACTTTGGCACAAATCAGCATTCCTGCTTTCCGGCTATTGTCCACCACCTGCAGATTTATACCTTCGGTTTCCCGGGCTTTGATAAGATAGGTTGTTCTCACGCCCAAGCCAGCCAGCCATTTGGAATCCAAATTCTTATTGAAAAATAAAGGCAAATCGACAGTCTGATAGCGGTAATGAAAAGCGGGACGGCCAGGTACATCAGGATTGAAGGGATAGCGCGCTCCCCTTTCGCTAAAGGCAATACCAGTTTCATACTGCCAGCCCTTTCCAAGGTTTTGGGCAATCACAGTCCCCAGGGTATAGCCAAATTTGTTATACCCCGAAGCACCATCACCGTCAATCTGACAGGCATTGAGGGACAATTGCATTGCAGAAGAGAAAGCTCCCTTTTCATCCTGGGCACAAACCTGAAAACACGACAACATAATCCCCATGAAAAAACTTATTCTCGATACCTTCATTTCACTGAAATTTGCTGCAAAATAAAACTTGGCCGGGGAAAAAACAGACTATATTATCGTTGGAGGTGGACTGGCCGGAATTTCTTTGGCCCTGGAACTGGCATGGCGAGGCAAAAAAATTGTATTGCTGGACCATCCTGAATCCGGCAGCAGCAGCCGCATTGCGGCGGGTATCATTCATCCCATTGTACCAAAAGGGGTGCGGCTTACCTGGAAAGGTGAAACTATTTTCCCGCTTATTCCACAGTGGTATCTTCAGTGGGAATCACGGCTGAATGCTTCATTTTTCCAACATCTTCAAGGATATCAGATTCACCCCAATCAAGATACCGCCGACTTTTGGCAACTGCGTTCCCAAACGGATGAAATGAAAGCATGGATAGCTCCCTTGAGTGACGATAACATATCGGGAGTTTCAGCATCAAACGGATACAATACCATTTTTTCATGCGCAAGGTTGAATACCAACAGTTTCCTAGACGCTGCAGTTACATGGCTTAAAAAAAATAATATCATTGAACAATGCCTTTTCAGCCATGCCTTATTGAAAAAACAAGATGATCAATGGCAATACGGCAATCACACGGCAGATGGTGTTATTTTCTGCGAAGGAATAAAAGCGTTGGAAAATCCGTGGTTTCGGCACTTGCACTTTCACCCTACGGCCGGAGATATTCTAACCCTGAATTTTGATGGGAAATTACCCCAGGCACTATATAAAAACAAAAACTGGCTGGTCCCTGACGGAAATGGCAACTGGCTTGCCGGGAGCACCTTTCACAAAGGAAGTCTGGAAACCACACCTTTAAAAGAGGATGCCGAAAAGCTGATGGAACAAATCCGCAACTGGACTACCATGCCTTTCACTGTATTGCAACACAGGCGTGGCGTAAGACCAACAGTTGAAGGTCGCAGGCCCTACCTGGGAGAGCACCCGGAAGCGGCCGGACTATTCATTTACAACGGGCTTGGTAGCAAAGGAAGTAGTCTTATTCCATGGCTTTCGCCCATGATGGCTGATTTTCTTTGCACTGATGCAGTACTGGATTCTGAAGTAGATATCAGCCGATTTGACCTGTAATTTCTTCGATTGCCTCATTAAATTCATAAGGAGAAGCAACAACCCTGATTCCCTGAGGCAATTTCAAATCGCGGCGGCGAATAACCTGTTTTCCGGTAAGCAAAACCGGTGTTCCTGGAAATGTTCGCTGAAGACTATGCACATACACCTGTATGGGAACCGGAGAATTACTGCCTGTGATGGCGCAGAATACCGCATCGGGTCTATGCAGTTTAAATACCTTATTCAAATCTTCAAGCGGTGTTGAAGTTCCAAGGTAAATTACCTGCTGGCCTTTGGTTTTGAGGATATAGGCCGCAAACAGAAGACTGAGATCGTGATTTTCTCCGTTTGGAACAAAGAGCAGAAATTTCTTTGACAGTGGAGAAAGATTGGGATTTATTTGATCCAAAGAAACATACATTCTTTGACGAATGATATTGGTTATAAAGTGCTCATGTGCCACGTGAATACTGCCACTTAGCCACAAAACACCTACGTGCTGCATGAATGGAAATATAATTTGGGTGACCGTTTCCTCCATGCCCACTTTGAGTATGCTTATACTTAAAATCTTATTAAATTCTTTTTCATCAAAGGACAGCATGGCGGTGGTGAGGGCTTGTATCTGGTTCTCATATTTACTACTGCCTTCACTGATGGCAAGCGTTTGCCGCTGTACCTCATCCCTGCTCATCTTTGCAATTTTGCTTATTTTGAAACCATTGGCATTCAGAATACTTACATTCATCAGATATTTAAGATCATCTTCCTCATAATACCTGATATTCGTATCGGTACGCTTTGGCGTAAGCATATCATAGCGCTGCTCCCAAATTCGAATGGTGTATGCCTTGATTCCTGTTATGTTTTCAATGTCCTTAATAAAGTATTTATCCCGGAAATCTTTTTTTGATTTGCGAGGATCGAACATATTTGGATCGTTGTTTGTTTCTTTTGCACTCATTGTAGTATGAACATTTTAATTACCGGAGCCACCGGCATGCTCGGAAAGAGACTGGTACCCATGTTGAGAAAGGATGGCATGGATATTTTCATGTTAACCAATTCTGAGATTAAACAAAATGTTAAACAAAAAGTTTTTTTCTGGGATGCAAAAAAGGGAATATTTCCGAAAAATCTTACACAATCCTTCGATATCGTAATACACCTGGCGGGTGCCAACGTTGGCGGACAGCGATGGACAGACAGCTACAAAAAAGAAATTTTGACCAGTCGCACAGATACTTCAATGTTCTTGCTAAAAAATTTAAAAGAACAGGGCAATTTGCCAAAAACATACATATCTGCTTCTGGAACAGATTTTTATCCGAATGATTCGGAAGTAATTTACACTGAAGAAGATGCGCCGGGAAGCCATTTTTTGGCCGGAGTTTGCAAATCATGGGAAAATGTGGCAAATGAATGGCGGAATGCCGGATGTATTACCCAGATCATCAGAACGCCGGTAGTTCTTGCAAACGGTGAGGGTTTTCTTCATAAGATGCTGCAAACATCTTTTTTGCGAGTTATTCCTACCACCGACCATCCCAATAACAAACTAAATTGGATCCATGCGGATGATTTATGCCGGATTTACCGTTTTGCAATTGACCTGAAAATATCAGGAGTTTGGAACGCAGTGGCACCGGAAACCATAACCTTAAAACAGCTGGTCAAAAGCATAGATACTGCAAGACAAAAGCGAACATGGCACCCGAATGTCCCCTGTTTTGCACTAAAAATTATGTTAGGTGAAATGGGAACACTGGCGTGTGGGAGCCGGCAGGTAAGTTCTGAAAAACTTTTGGACTCCGGATTTCGTTACTTATTTCCAACCCTGCAAAATGCCCTAAATGACATCTTTCAAACAACCACTTAACATATTCTGGTTTCGGCGCGATCTGAGACTTGATGATAACAACGGATTATTTCAGGCATTGAAAGCGGGTTTGCCCGTAAAGCCAATATTTATTTTTGACAGGGAAATTCTGGATAAGCTTGATAACCCCAATGACAGAAGGGTTTTGTTTATTCACAAAACCCTTTCAGAAATAAAATTAAAACTCCAATCCATGGGCAGCGACCTCTGGGTTTTTTACGGAAACCCTAATAAAATATGGGTTGATTTATTAAAAAACGGGGATATCAATACCGTTTACACTAACAAGGATTACGAACCCTATGCCATAGCACGCGACAAAAACATAAGTGATCTTTGTGCCACACACGGAATAAATTTTCTGCAGTTCAAGGATCAGGTTGTTTTTGAATGCGCTGAAGTTGTAAAAGACGATGGCTTACCCTATACTGTATACACTCCCTACAGCAGACGTTGGAAAGCACAGTTCAGGCCTGAGATGTTGAATGCCTTTGCATCCGAATCGCTACCACAAAATTTTCTGCAAGCAAAACACTGCCCTATTCCCTCCCTGTCTGAAATGGGATTTGAGGAAACCCGGGCTGATTTCCCAGAAAGTATTCCTGATGAGGAAATTATTAAAGCATACGCTGAACAACGCGATATTCCGTCTTTGCGGGGAACCACTCGCATGAGCGTGCACTTGCGATTTGGCACCATCAGCATTCGCAAACTCACCCAAACCGCCATGAAGCTATCAGAAAAATACCTCAATGAACTGATCTGGCGTGAATTTTACATGCAGATACTCTGGCATTTCCCAAGGGTGGTGAATGAGTCTTTTAAGCCCAAGTATGATCGTATTGAATGGCGCAATAATGAAGATGATTTTAAAAATTGGTGTCAGGGCCAAACTGGTTATCCCATCGTGGATGCGGGCATGCGTGAGTTACTTGCCACCGGATTTATGCACAACCGGGTGAGAATGATTGTGGCCAGTTTTCTCACCAAACACCTGCTCATAGACTGGCGCTGGGGAGAGGCATGGTTTGCCCGCCACCTGCTAGATTTTGAACTCGCCAGTAATAACGGTGGCTGGCAATGGGCCGCCGGATCCGGTGTAGATGCTGCCCCATACTTCCGGGTTTTCAATCCCCATTTGCAAACCCTGAAATTTGATCCGGAATGTAAATACATCAAAAAATGGGTCCCGGAATGGAATTCACTGCATTATGCCAGGCCTGTTATTGAACACGAATTGGCCAGAAAACGCTGCCTGGCAGTTTACCAGAAAGCAGTAGGACCGGAAAGCGCGGCATAAAATATCTGAATTGCCGTATCTTTGCGGCATGAACACTGATCAGCATAAAGATATAAGGGGCCGTGTAGAGGCCTTGAGGAGGTATCTTTGACATCGATAGAAAGATAGCCGAAATAGCCGACGCAGAAGAACGCACCCTGGACCCCAAATTTTGGGATGATCCCAAGAAGGCCGAGGCACACCTCAGAAAATTAAAGGAAAAGAAAAGCTGGACAGATGCCTATGCTTCCTGTACTTCCGGGCTTGATGACCTGGATGTGCTTGTAGAATTTGCCGAAGCCGGCGAAGCCACAAGCGAAGAAATTGACAAACAATACACCCAGCTTTGCCAAACGGTTGAAGACCTGGAATTCCGCAATATGCTGCAAAGCGAGGAAGACCACCTGGGTTGTGTGCTTGAAATCAATGCAGGTGCGGGTGGCACCGAGAGCTGCGACTGGGCCGAAATTCTAATGCGCATGTACCTGATGTGGGCGGAGAAAAATGGCTTTAAGATATCAGAACTGGAAAGAACCGACGGTGAAGTTGCCGGCATTAAAAGCGTGAGTCTTGAAATTGATGGCTCATTTGCTTTTGGTTATCTCAAAGGCGAAAACGGCGTTCACCGCATGGTGCGAATCTCTCCATTCGATAGCAATGCACGCAGGCATACCTCTTTTGCCAGTGTTTATGTTTATCCTATGGCTGATGATAGCATTGAAATCGATATTAAACCGGCCGATGTGGAACTGCAGACCAGCCGCAGCGGTGGTGCCGGCGGACAGAATGTAAACAAAGTTGAGACCAAGGTGCAGCTCACCCACATCCCAACGGGTATTGTGGTTGTTTGTCAGGTGGAAAGAAGCCAGCTGGCTAACCGCGAACGAGCCATGCAAATGCTAAAAAGCAGACTGTATGAGCTTGAAATTCAGAAAAGAAATGCCGCCAGGGCTGCTATTGAAGACTCTAAAATGAAAATTGAGTGGGGCTCCCAAATACGCAACTATGTTTTTCACCCCTACAAGCTGGTGAAAGATGTGAGAACCGGCGAAGAAACCAGCAATATTCAAAATGTGATGGATGGTGATTTATGGCCGTTCATCAAAAGCTATCTTTTAATGGCATCCGGCGGTGAGGTTAAAAAAGGCGGGGTAATAATCGATTAATATTATCATTTATTGATTTTTATCATTTTTATTTGTTTTGCATTAATAAATCAACATGCTATATTCGTATAACTTTTAACAACTAAATATATAACATTATTGGTTTTCATGCTGTTAAATAAGAATAAATACCATAAACAATAAGGCATTGTTAAGTACTACCTATACTTGTAGTGTGGTATTTACTTTGCAACGCAAAATAAAAACATAATGAAAGCTAGCAACAAGCCTACTCTTTCTGAAAAAATCCGGTCTATCAGAGCGACTCGCGGATTTAGCCAGGAGTACATTGCCAAAAAACTGCACATCACACAACAATCCTATTCACTGTGTGAAAAAATGCCAGAAAAAATGACCGTAGATCGTATGAGAAAAGTCTGCGCTATTCTCGATGTGAAACTTTGCGATTTACTTTACGATTACCAATAGGAATACCACAATTTGAAATTATTTAATTTCGAATTGATCGGCATCGCTAAGAAAAGGAAATTCATTTCTAAAGGAATGAATTTTTTCTTTTTCTAGCATAGCAGTTTCGCTCAACTCATCTTGATTACAAAAAATCAGGTTGTTTCCAGTTATGTCAACAAGTTGAGTATGTCCATTATATTTAATTGAATTCCCATCGGCACCTACCCTGTTTACTCCCAATACAAAACACTGGTTCTCTATGGCTCGCGCCATCAGTAATGCATCCCAAGCTTTTATTCTTATTTCCGGCCAATTGGCGCAAAACAGCAAGATATCTGCCTTTTCCCTATTACGACACCAAACCGGGAATCTAAGATCATAACAAATAAGTGGTTTTATTTTCCAACCTCGATATTCAAATACAATAGTTTCCACACCGGGTGTGTAATGTTTGTCCTCTCCTGCATAACTGAATAAGTGACGTTTGTTATAAACAGCGATTACATCGCCATTTGCACATGCTATAAATCGGTTATAGAATCGTCCTTCTTCCTCAATAGCAACCGTTCCACAAATCAGTTTATTGCTGCTGCTTTCTTTCATCCATGTTACAATTTCGCCGTTCATGGATTGTGCAATTCTGTCAGGCCGCATGCTAAAGCCGGTGGCAAACATTTCGGGCAACACAACCAGTTCATCCGGCCCGGTATGCCTCAGTATTTCCGATAGCTTTTTCAGATTACCTGTAGGATTTTCCCAGAGTATATCAGTTTGTACGGCCCGAATCTTCATAGTTTGCATAGGATTTCAGCGGCTTTGGTTAAAGTATCCTCGTTTTTCGCAAAACAGAACCTCAACACTTGGTTATCTGTTTTGTCATGATAAAAAACACTCACCGGTACGCCTGCAATTTTCTCTTCTTTTGTTAGTCTTATAGCAAGCTCATAATCTTGCTCTCTGCTTATTTTATCGTAACCCAGCAATTGAAAATAAGAGCCGGAACACGGAAGAATTTTAAATCGTGAACCCTGGATTAATTCACGGAAAAAATCACGTTTTTGCTGATAAAAATCGGGTAAACTCCGATAATGTGCCTCATCTTCCAAAAAATCTGCAAAGGCATATTGAACGGGCGTGCTGGTACTGAATGCCACGTACTGATATATTTTTCGAAATTCCACGGTTAATTTCACCGGTGCCAGCACATATCCCATTTTCCAACCGGTATTGTGGTAAGTTTTACCAAAAGAAGAGACAATAAAACTGCGAGACGCCAATCCCGGAAACATGCAGGCACTTTGATGCTTCAGTCCATCAAAAAGTATATGTTCATATACTTCATCACTGATAACCACAATATCAGTATTTTCGGTCAATCTCTCCAATTGCCGCATATCATCGGCAGACATAACAGTTCCACACGGATTGTGTGGTGAATTTATTAGGATAGCCCTGGTCCTAAAGTTAATTAGCTTTTTAATCTCCTGCCAGTCAATTTGATATGTTGGATACTTGAGTTTGCTAAAAACCGGTCTACCCCCATTTAAAGTTATGGCCGGAACGTAACTGTCATAGGCCGGCTCTATGATAATAACCTCATCATTTTCTTTAACCACGGCACTGATGGCACAAAACAAAGCCAACGTGGCACCTCCAACCACAGTAACTTCCGACTGCCAGTCATATTCGGTACCGTAGCACCGAACAGTTTTTTCAGCAATCTTTTTACGCAATTCGGGTACTCCGGGCATCGGTGCATACTGATTTTTGCCCTCTTTCATGTGGTGATGTACCCTTTCAATTAGTTTTCCGGGACAATTAAAATCCGGAAAACCCTGTGCCAGGTTAACCGCCCCATATTCATTGGCCAGGGCAGACATAACCGAAAATATGGTGGTTCCTGTACCCGGCATTTTTGTAGTTAAATTCAAGGATGTATCCATCTGTATTGCGAATTAACAAGCAATTTGCCGGTTTCTCATCGGAAGTCATGTTTTTGTTGATGAATCATGAGTACAACTAATAAATATCATTTTATTTGTTTAAACAAATTTATCGTTGTATATTTGCATTAAATATTTAAATCATGACAGAAACAGCAAGCTCTTCAAAAACCATTTGGAAAATTGACAACAGTCATTCCCACATTCAGTTTAAAATTAAACACCTCATGATATCAACCGTTACCGGAGGTTTTAATAAGTTCGAAGCTACCGTAGAAACACAGGGCGATGACTTTGGCAAAGCTTCCATTCAGTTTTCTGCTGATGTAAACTCCATTCACACTGGCGATGCTCAGCGCGATGGACACCTGCTCAGTGCAGATTTCTTTGATGCCGAAAAATACCCTTCCCTATCTTTCCGTAGCACCGGTCTGGAGGAAGATGCCGCCGGTAGTTATATCATGAACGGCAACCTTGAAATAAAAGGTGAAATCAAACCTATTCAGCTAAAAGTAAATTTTGAAGGCATTGCCAAAGATCCATGGGGCAATACCAAAGCGGGTTTCAACCTGGAAGGCAGCATCAGCCGCAAGGACTGGGGTCTTACATGGAACGCACCCCTGGAAGCCGGTGGTTTTCTGGTTTCAGACGAAGTAAAAATCAACTGTGAAGTGCAGTTGATGGAGTCATAATCCCTCGCAATTGCAACAAAAAAAACAGACGCTAAGGCGTCTTTTTTTTGTCTTTTTTTTTCTGAAACAATAAACTATTTTTGATATAAAAATTATGAAAACAAAGTCCATACTTTTGATTGGGGCATTACTTCTAAACCTATCCGTTGCGCTAAGCCAACCACCGGCGGGAGCTGTCGCCGCAAGACCTAATATGATATATTACGCAGGAGGAAGCTGTGTTTTTTATGATATAAATAACACAGCCATATTGTCGGTTGATGCCAATGAAGCCGGATGGTCTGCCACACCTGCCAAAGCTGCATGGGTGGTGGTGACTCCTGCAAACGGTGGATATTATGAGTTTCCAAATTATTCTGCAAATCCACCCACTTGTAACAAACGAGAGTATATGCTTCCATTCTGGAGCAGCGATACCATTTTCAATGAACTTGTTTTACTCTCCGGAATTAACAGCAGCGCCCGATTGATGTTTTCACCAAAGAAAATTATAAAAGTAACTAATTATGACTTCCAACGCACTTTTGCAGAGAACACAGATTACACCATTAGCGGAAACAAAATAATACAAAAAAGCGCTACCGTTTCCTCTTCATACAATATAAAAGCTGGGGTAAAAGGAAATGGACAACCCAATGGGTTAATGAATGTAAATCCTGCATCCTGGACTTGTGTAACATATATACCGAACCGCCAAGACTGGCAAGGGAATGCCATTATTGCAGCAAAAGGAACATTACTACCCAATACTGTTAGTAAACTTAAGAACAAACAAATCCTTACATTACAAGCTTATGGAATGAGTATTACAGCAGGACTTAATGTCAGTGGATTTGCCGGTGATGATAAAAACTTCAAGCCTACTGCACCGTACATGCATAGCTATGTGGATTTATTTGGTGAAGAACTCGCGCGGAAATACAATACTACAGTAAATATCATTAACGGTTCATGTGGTGGTAAAACGGTAGCATGGATTGATAAATATTGTAAAGAAATGGTCAATCCCAATAATCCGGATTTGGTTATTCTCGATATGGGCATGAATGATATTTGGGGAACCACAACAGCAGCTGCATTTAGAGCTAGCATGAAAAGCTGCATAGATAAAATTAAATTGGGTTGTCCCAATGCTGAGTTTATACTTATTGGGAATATGCTTCCGGATGTAAATTCGCCGGGCTCTCCTGCAAATGGGAATACCATTATGTACGGCTTTCTTCAGGAATTAAAATCACTGGAGGGACCGGGCATTGCCGTTTTTGACATGACTTCTTTGAGCGATACAATATACAAAAGGAAGGGCGCAACCCATTGCCACTCTAATTCATTGCATCCCAACGACTATTTGGCAAGGTGGTATGCACAAGGATTGGTAAACTTGCTCAATACTTCCACTTCCATGTCGACAACTTATTACGTAAACACTACGGGAAATAACACAGATGGACTGTCATTAGCAACAGCATGGACGAATTTGACTAAGGTAAATTCATTCTCTTTTAAACCCGGCGATACCCTTTTATTTGAAGGTGGAAAAACATTTGCAGGCAATCTAAATTTTGATGCATTTGATGCAGGAAATTCCACTACCAGGTTAGTATTAAAAAGTTATGGAACTGGCGTAAGGGCAAAAATCAAAACAAATTCGTCTGCAGTTTGTGGATTTAAAGCAACAAATACACAAGGAATTACAATTGAAAATCTGATTTTTGAAGGACCGGGAACAACCCTTTCCAAAGACATGGATGGCATACAGTTCTATACCGATTTACCAACCGGAAAACTGTCAGGTATTGAACTAAAAAACACAGAGATTTCTCAATTCGGGTATTGCGGAATACGGTTCATTAGTAAATGGGATGTGAATGTAAAGAGTGGGTTTGAAAATGTTCTGATTCAAAACTGTTCAGTACACGACTGCAGGGAAAATGGTATAGTAAGTATAGCTTATGATGATCAGAATACTCAAACTTACAATCATGGTAAATTTCACCTTACAGGCTGCGAAGTATATAATATCCCGGGCTACAGTGCTTCAACCCATAAAGGCAGTGGAATAGTCTTATCACAAATTGACAGTGCATTAATCGAATACACCTGTGCACACCACACAGGCACCGAGAATACAGCTTGTGGAGGACCGGGAGGTATTTGGGTATGGTCTGCCAACAGGATCAATATTCAGTTTTGCGAATCTCACCACAACTCATCCGGTTCGGGAAAAGGTTGTGATGGTCTAGGTTTCGATTTAGACGGTGGAGTAACAAATTCCAAAATTCAATATTGCTACGCTCATGATAATGATGGTGCGGGATATTTACTGGGAAATTTTGATGGTGCAAGACCCTGGGGAAACAATATTGTTCGGTATAATATCAGCGTAAATGATGCAATCACAAACAATAGCCCGGTAACCCTGTTCACAGCACCAAACACAATTTGGAACGGGCTACAATTTTATCAAAATACCATTATTGCAAATAATTCCTCAAAGAATTCATACCCGAGTTTTAGCGCCTTACAAATGACTAATTATGGCAATAACATGAAGAATGTACAATGCTACAACAATATATTCTTTACGAATGGAAATTTGCCGTTTATCAATATTCCTGCCATTTTCACTACTGAAAATCCTGCTTTCAAGGGTAATTTATACTGGTCAGCATCCGGTAATCCAAAATGGATTTATGGTAATAACACTGCCAGCACATTGTCTGATTTCAGAAATTCAGGCACCAACTGTGAAAAAACCAACACAACTTTACACGGCATTAGTATGGATCCTTTGATGGAAGGTATAGGGATTGCTTCACCTACTATATTCCCTCAGACCAATGATAAGTTAAAGTATTATTTATTGAAAAAAAATTCTCCTGCGATTGACAAGGGACTAAATCTGCAAACGCAGTTCCTTATCAGTTCTGGAAATCGTGACTATTGGGGAAATGTTACAGGCAATAGTTTACCTGATATTGGTGCTAATGAGTTTTCGGAATCTGCCAATTACAGAAAATTTCACAATACAGAACTATCGGTTTTTCCAAACCCTGTTTCTGCAGGCTACTTGAATATCATAATTCCTGGAAACCTATCTGTTGAAAAAGTTGAATTGCATAGCATCACAGGGCAAACATTGCTGATTAAGAATTGTCAAATCAACATGAATGGATTGCTTAATATACCACTGGACAGAATCAATGCAGGTTTGTACAGTCTTATCGTCATAATGAAAGATGGTCAGATCTACACAGCGAATAAAATCTGTATTCTACATAATTAGAAATTATTTTCCATTCAAAATCCCTTTTCTTTGCTGCATGACTCCGCTGTCTGTGGTCATTATTACCAAGAACGAAGAAAAGAATATTGAATCATGCATTGATTCGGTAAGTGATATTGCTGATGAAATTGTGGTGCTGGACAGCTTTTCTACAGACAAAACCGAACACATTTGCAGGGAAAAAGGCGTGCGCTTTGAACAACATGCTTTCGATGGTCATATTCAGCAAAAAAACAGGGCCAAAAACCTGGCTACGCATGAATGGGTGTTGAGTTTGGATGCCGATGAAAAGCCCGATGCCACGCTGCTGACAGAAATTAAAAAACTTAAATCAGGCGGATTCTCCGGTAATTATGCCGGCTACTCTATGAATCGTCTCAATTTTTACTGCGGAAAACCCATTAAAACCTGCGGATGGTATCCCGATACAAAATTGCGGCTATGGAAAAAAGATGGCGGTGCATGGACAGGCATCAATCCACACGATCGTTTCGATTTGAATGCCGGGCTGGTTTCGGCTCATTTGCCGGGTAATATTTTACACAACACCTACCCTACCCATGACGACATGGTGAAACAGACTCACAAATTTGCACACATCGCTGCCGAACAATTTTCTCGAAAATCTATAATTTGGTTAATCTTTAAAATGCTGTTCAGCCCTTTGTTTAAATATACGAAGAACTTTCTGATAAAACAAGGATTTATGGACGGAAAAGCCGGATTTCAAATTTGCCGATATCAGGCACTGGAGGTGTTTCACAAATACCGACTGGCCATTAAAATAAAGTACAGCTGATATGCCCTTGATTTCCAACCACAGCGGCCTTTTCCCCGAGGCAGGCACCGATGAAGCCGGACGGGGCTGCCTGGCAGGACCTGTGGTAGCCGCCGCTGTTATTTTGCCTCCCGATTTTCACCACCCCTTGTTAAATGACAGCAAGCAGGTTTCCAAAAAACACCGCGATGAACTCCGCCACATTATTGAAAATTCGGCATTGTCCTGGCAAATAGCCATTTGTACTCCGCAAGAAATTGACCAGATAAACATATTGAATGCAAGTATTCTGGCCATGCACAGGGCACTTGAGGGTCTAATAGAAACCCCAAAATACATATTGGTAGACGGAAACCGATTTAAACCATTTGGCAACATTCCTCACAATACTATGGTTAAGGGCGATTCCAGGTTCGTTTCCATTGCCGCTGCCAGTATTCTTGCGAAAACCCACCGGGATGAAATGATGGAAAAATTACACCTGGATTTCCCGGAATTTGGCTGGGATAAAAATGCCGGCTACCCTACCGAAAAACACCGCGAAGCCATAGCCAGACTGGGGTCTACTGTGCATCACAGAAAGACCTTCACCCTCCTGAAAAAACAAATCACGCTTTTTCCATAATTTTCGTTGCCATTTTAATGAAATTATAGGTCTTACCGCCCTATTTCTTGTAATTTCGCGGTATTATAGATGACCGACACCATCCTCATACTTGACTTTGGATCCCAATACACGCAACTCATTGCGCGTCGAATACGCGAGCAGAATGTTTACTGCGAAATTCACCCCTTTAATCATTACCCACAACCGGGCCCACACATAAAAGGAATAATCCTGTCCGGAAGTCCAAGTTCTGTAAACGAAACTGACCCACCGGATGTGGACTTACAGGCCATATTGAGCCACGCTCCTACGCTGGGAGTATGCTATGGTGCCCAATTGATGGCCAAAAAGATGGGGGGCGAAGTGGGTAAATCTGCCCACCGCGAGTATGGCCGTGCCATGCTCATTCAAACCGGTGAACCCAATCAATTGCTGGACGGCCTGCAATATGAAAGTCAGGTATGGATGAGTCACAGCGACAGTATTTTAAAAGTGCCCGAAGGCAGCACCATCATAGGAACAACGGCCTCCATCCCCGTTGCCGCTTTCAAGCTGGGTGCTTATCCTCAGGCATACGGAATTCAATTTCACCCCGAGGTTTACCATAGCACCGAAGGTTCTGCCCTGTTATCAAACTTTTTATTCAACATTTGCGGATGCTCCGGCGACTGGACCCCAGGGCATTTCATCGATGAAACTGTTCAGAAAATTAAGGATCAGGTTGGTAACGACACCGTGATACTTGGTTTAAGCGGCGGAGTTGACAGTTCTGTGGCTGCACTTTTGCTACACAAAGCAATAGGTCCAAAACTGCATTGTATATTCATCAATAATGGCCTGCTTAGGAAAAATGAATACGACGACGTTCTAAAGGCATACGAGCAACTCAACCTCAACATCCATGGTATAGATGCCTCACAAAGATTTTACAGTGAAATGAAGGGCGTAACAGACCCTGAAACCAAACGCAAAATCATTGGCAGGGTATTTGTCGAGGTATTTCAGGATGAATCCAAAAAAATACACGACGCCAAATGGTTGGCCCAGGGAACCATTTATCCTGATGTAATCGAAAGTGTGAGCGTGAAAGGACCCAGTGCTACCATCAAAAGTCACCACAATGTAGGCGGATTGCCCGATACACTCCATTTAGGGATAGTAGAACCACTGCGTTCACTGTTCAAAGATGAAGTTCGCCGGGTAGGAAAAGCATTGAATTTACCTTCAGAAATATTGAACCGTCACCCTTTCCCAGGTCCCGGACTCGGGATTCGGATTATTGGAGACATCACCGAAGAAAAAGTACAATTGCTGCAGGAAGCGGATTACATATACTTGGAAAAACTCAAGGAATATGGCTGGTATGAACAGATTTGGCAGGCAGGAACCATTCTGCTACCCATACAAAGCGTTGGAGTAATGGGCGATGAAAGAACCTATGAACAGGTAGTAGCCCTCAGGGCCGTAAGCAGCACAGATGGCATGACTGCTGACTGGGTGCATATTCCCTACGAAGTGCTTGCAGACATCAGTAACAGTATCATTAACCGTGTAAAAGGCATTAACAGGGTTGTTTACGACATCAGCTCCAAACCACCCGCCACCATTGAGTGGGAATGAGAAAATCAGCGTTACATATTTTACTTTTTTTTCTCCTGTATTTTACGGTAACCATTTCTATTGCTCAAAATCACCACAAAAAGAAATACAAAGTCGCACTGATTCTGCCTTTCAAGTCCACCGGTAACCATACTGCTGTTGGTGAGGCCATGCTTGATTACTATCAAGGATTTATGATGGGGGCTAAATCGCTGGAAAGTGAAGGGCTGAATGCAGAAATTTCTGTATACGATAGTGAAAAAGACAGTGCTGCGCTTGAAAATTTACTTCAAAGTGGACTGCTGGATAAAACCGGCCTGGTAATTGGCCCGGTTTACCCCGACAAAATGGCCGCGGTTGAGCAATACTGCATTAACAAAGGTATTACCCTCATATCTCCGTTGAAGTATTACAAACCCTCCAATCCGGGCAATGGAGTTATCAATTTTTTCACACCGGATAGTCTTAGAATGCGAGCCACATTCGAAAAAGCGATTAAGGTATTTCCCCGTCATCGTTTTTACGTAATTTCTGATGCAAGTACCGAATCAAAAAAGGATGCCACCCGAATCAAAATCGCTGCCCGTAAACTGGGATTCAGTCAAATAAAATTCATCACACTCAGCAACGGCAAGCTCTCCGGTCCCATTAACCGCAACGACAGTATTATTGTCTTTAATACCATTGAAAAAATCAGCATTAAGCCCGAACTGGAAAAGCTTATTAAAAATAAAAAGCAAAGTTGGATCATCGCTCATCATAATTGGCACGGAACTTACAAAACCATTGTTAATAAGGACGAACCAAGTATAATTTATCCGGAAGTTACGGTAAACACCCCCGGTGATACTACCTCGACTGCTTTTGAAGATTTATACTATGAAACCTATTACAGCGATCCCAGCAAATATGCTTTTATCGGTTATGATCAGGCATTATTTATGGGTTATGGATTAATGGCTTTTGGTGATTCCTTCATTAAGAACACCCTGAACATGGATTATCGAGGATTTATAAACCATGTTCATTTAATCCGCAATGAGAATGAGGTGATAAACTTTGGTGTACACTTTATTAGGTTGTCGGAAGGCATCCGGGAGGAAATTGAGCCCTGAACCCGTTAAAAAACAAATTGCGTGTTGCATCCGGCCTGATCAACGGCTACCATTTTCAGCAACCATTTTCGCTTTGGCTTCAGGAAATTTTCAGACAACACAGGCATTTTGGAAGCAAAGACCGCAAATTTTACCGTGAAGCATTTTATGGTTACTGGAAACTGGGAGATTTCGGCGCTGGCCTAACCACAGAACAAAAACTGTTGGCAGGACTTTTAAGAATGAATCCTGATGACTCGCTTTTGTTATCCATTATACCCGATTTTTTTCCCAACAATTCCGGCATGCGTAGTTTCAATGATATAGCCATCACCGTCGGTCAGGATTGGAATCCTTACGCACCATATAATTCTCAAATTACATCAGCAGTTAATCTCACCAAACTTAACCACTGGTTTGGATTGCAGGCCCCTGTTTGGCTGAAATACAATCCTATTCACAAGCAGGAATTACTTGCTTTTTTGAATGCTAAATCTATTAATTATATTGAGCATAATAAAAACACCATCAAAACCGGTGCAGGAAACCTGGATGATGCTGTAACAAAAGGTTTGTGCAGGGTGCAGGATTTAGGGAGTCAGGAATCACTATATGAAGAATTATT
>JBILTS010000113.1:0-7161 GCA_044371405.1 Bacteroidia bacterium | reverse complement strand
CTCTTTGGTGTCTTCATACATTGCTTCCAAGGTTCGGTAAACATTGCCTATGCCGCATTTTTCTTTCCATTCAAATGGGCCATTTGGATAGGCGGTTCCCAGTTTCATGGCCGTGTCAATATCGGGGGCCGCAGCGGTGCCCTCCTGCATGGTATAATACGCTTCGTTAATAATCATGAATACGATTCGCGGCGTTACCATGCCTACACGGCTTTTTACCCATTCTAAGCTGCTAAATGGCAATGCATTAAGCAAATCGGAAACTTCTTCTTTCTTGCCAAACGGATCTGAAATTTCCAGGGTGCTTCTTTCCAGAAAACCAGGGATGGCATTGATGCCGAAGATGTTTTCCCCGCGATATGGCACACCTGCATTGAAAAAAGCAGTTTCAGGCGTGTGATTTACAGCACTAAGCAGAAAAATGGTTTTGGTGTTGCCCGCATATTCGCGGATGCGTTCCGGGTGTGCGTCAAAATTCAAATCGATAAAAATATCGAAATGCGCAGCATCTTGGCTATTTTGCACCCATGAAATCTGCGAATGCGTTTCGCTACCCGTCGGCCAGGCATTTCGCCTGTCTGTTGATGCCAGTATTCCTGTTTTCATGCAGCCACAAAAATAAGCAAACCATCATGCGAGAAACGATTTTTACAAAAAATGCCCCTGCGCCCATCGGGCCTTACAGTCAGGGTGTGCGTGCCGGCAATACCTGGTACTTTTCCGGACAAATTGCCCTTCATCCCGAAACCGGACAAATGGCGGAAGGCGGAGTGGAGGCCCAGGCCAAACAGGTTATGGAAAATATCAAAGCCCTGCTGACAGTATCCGGACTGGAATTCAGCCATGTTGTAAAAACAACGATTTTCCTGAAAAGCATGGACGATTTTCCCAAGGTGAATGTCATTTATGGCAGTTATTTTAACAACCAAGTTTATCCGGCTCGAGAAACCGTTGAGGTGTCGCGGCTTCCCAAGGATGCGCTGGTGGAGATTTCAGTTACCTGCGTAAAATAATTATTGCTTCAGCAGGCGGCCGTTAAAGCGCGTATTGCCTTGCTGAACTGAAATCTGATAGGCACCCGGGGGCAAATCAGACACAGAAATTTTACATCGTTTTCCACTTTGCATTATATCAGAGCCCTTCAAAATGATTTTGCCTGTCATGTCTGTGATGCTCCAGTGGTATGTGCCTTCGGTAAAACGAATGTCGGAAACCCATGCAAAATCTGAAGTGGGATTGGGATAGATGCGGGTGGCCTCTGTTTTTAATACCGATGTTTTGCTCACATTTTTGAGTACAGAATTATCAATGATGATATTTTCATCACCCGGCTGATAAAGGGTAAACCAAAAATAAACAAGGAACATTTCATCACCGGTGCCTTCTCCCAGCGATACGGCCTGCGGAGGGCTGTTGGGGTTGAGCGGATTGGAGGAAGTGTTGTTGTATGTAGCCTGTCCGCGCAAACTGGTGCCCGAAGGCAGTTTTACTACCTTGCGGAATGTATAGGAACGCTGCCAGTGGAAATCCCATTTGGGTATGTCAACAAATCGTATGGTGTCATTGTTGGGTGCTATTCCGTATGCTTTGATGGAACTGCCAATAAGGTGCATGTGAGGCCCCACTGTGAATACGGAAACATTGGCAGGTAAATCATATTTGTTGTTGCATGACTTTACCTGATTGGCCGGAATATACAAGGGACCGTTTTGCAGATTTGGTGCATTGTGGTTCAGTGCCGGCTGAATAGCCACCTGCCTTTGGGTTGCGGAGGTGGTTTTAAGAATTACCCGTGTGCTGTCAACTACATTATTTACACCTCCGGGATAGTGAATCTGCAATACAATGTTGCCTTTTTTGGCGAGTTTAATACCGAAACCGTTTGGAAAGAAGTATGGTTCTGAACCGGGAACCCAAATGCCAATCAGATCTGAACTGCTGCTGCCCGTGCCGCCGAAGCTCAGATAACCGGGTTTTGGGTCGGCAGCATCCAGCTGTGCAGGTTTTGAACTGGTATCATGAAAAATAAGAGCATGATGCACCACACGCAGATTGCCAGGAATAACCTCAATGGCAGTGAGGAACTGATCCTGCGTAAAGCCAGTAGGCAAAACAAAACAACGATATTCGTCTGTGGTAGTCTTAACCGAGTAATCTGGTATTTTAAGGTTTCTTGTGGGATTGGTGATACTGCCTCCGGTTTTCAATATCGGTTTTGCAGGCGCTTTTGTGGTATCGCCTTTGGGCATGCCACCATCTACCCACGCAGCAATGGCACTGATTTCTTCATTGCTCAACACACGCTCATGGGCGTAACGCTGGTATAGCAAATCGGCAGGCCATGGCGGCATTCGGCGAGCAGCTGTTGCACTTTTCACACCTCCGGAATAGGTAACTGCTTTATCATATCCAACCAGCGAAAAGGGGGCTATCCCACCATCAATGTGGCAATTGGTACAGTTGTTATATAGAATGGGTGCTATGTGCTCGCTCCAGTTGGGTGTTTGGGAGTATAAACGGCTCACTGAAAACAGCAAAAATGCAAGTATGAATTTTTTCATCATGGGTTAGACGATTTAACCCGGTTTGGGTTTAATACAAACTTACCATTTTTTTTTATGCTTGCCTGCACCTTCAGTATCTTTGCTGTTACAATTATTAAAAAACAATTTAACATGGAAAATACCAACCCGCCTTTTGATATAGAAATTTCAGACGAAATCGCTGATGGTACCTATAGTAACTTTGCCATCATCACCCATAGCAATACTGAGTTTATTGTGGATTTTGTGCGTCTGATGCCCGGTGTGCCAAAGGGTAAGGTTAAATCCCGCATTATTTTAGCTCCTCAGCATGCCAAGCGTTTGTTGTTTGCCCTGGGCGACAACATCGCCAAATTTGAACATACCTTCGGAGAAATTGAACTCGATGAAAATGAATCCAATCCTGCCATTCCACTGAATTTCGGCGGACAAACCGGACAGGCCTAATACATAAAACATAAACCATGAGCACCCAAGCCCAAAACCAAATACAGCAGGCCATTGAGGCACAAAAAAACAGGCAGTTTTATGCTGCTTATCCCGAAAATCCAAAAGCATACGCAGAAGACGCCAATGCCAAAGGACTGGAAGCATTTCAGAAACACCTGAACACCGATTTCAGCGGATTGGCCGAAAACCCTCACAGCAGTAGGGTTGGCGAGGAGGTATCTCCCTACATGATGGTGGGTCTGGGTGTGCAATATCCATATTATGAGGCCGAAGATCTGGTGGCGTATGCACGAAATGCATGGTCTGCATGGAAACATACCTCAGTAGAAAAACGTGCCGAAATACTGGTGCAATCGCTGAACAATGTGTCTGAAAGGTTTTTTGAGATTGCCTATGCCACCATGCATACTACCGGACAAAGTTTTGTGATGAGCTTTCAGGCCAGTGGCCCCCATGCCAATGATCGCGCCATGGAAGTACTTAGTTTGGCGTATCAGGAACTTACCCGTTTTACCAACGCAGTTGACTGGGTAAAACCCATGGGCAAGTTTGATCTGCAAATCAAAAAAGATTTCAATCCCATTCCCCGCGGCATTTCGCTGGTGATTGGTTGCAGTACTTTCCCCACCTGGAACACGGTTCCCGGTCTTTATGCCTCTTTGATGGCAGGGAATCCTGTGATCGTGAAGCCACACCCCAAAAGTATTCTGCCAATCGCTATTGTGCTGGAGGAGATTCAAAAAGCTTTGACTGCGGCAGGCCTACCCACCAATGTGGTGCAAATGGCCCCGGATACCTTGTCAAATCCCATCACCAAAAAACTGGCCGAACATCCCGATGTAAAACTAATTGACTACACCGGTGGATCTGCATTTGGCGATGTAATTGAAGCCCTGCCAGGAAAGATTACCTTCACCGAAAAAGCAGGAGTTAATAGTATTATCCTGGATTCAGTTACCGATGCCCAGGCCGTGTTTGGCAATATTGCCTTTAGTGCCTGTTTGTATAGCGGACAAATGTGTACCGCCCCTCAGAATATTTTTGTTCCCGCAGGCGGAATCTCAACTACAGAAGGTCACCTGAGCTTCGATGAGGTGGTATCCGGAATTAGTAATGCGGTTAAAGGTCTGGTGGAAAATCCCAAAATGGGTCCGTATACGCTGGGTGCTATTCAGAATGACCTCACCGTGAGCCGCGTGGACCAAGCCAAACAGCATACATCTGTTGCGCTCGACAGCATTCCTGTGCCACACCCTGAGTTCCCTGATGCCCGCATGAAAAGCCCAGTGGTGATGGTTACCGATGCGGCAAATACAAGTGTATGGAAACACGAGTGTTTTGGTCCGGCCGTATTTGTTATTAAAACCGCAAATAGTGCCGAAAGTCTAAAGCTGGCTGCGGCCTCTGCTGCAGAACTGGGCGCCATTACCTGCTTGTGCTACACCATACAGGATAGCTTTAAATCCGAAGTGGCCGATGCCATGAACGCTGCCTTCACACCCGTGAGCTTCAACTTTACCGGAGCCGCATTTGTGAACCAGCACGCTGCCTTCAGTGATTTTCACGTATCAGGAGGAAACCCCAGTGGAAACGCAGGTTTCACTACACCGGAATATGTGAACCGCCGCTTTGTTTGGGTGGGCAACCGCCATGCCTAAAAATTAGGTATTTACACAAACAAAAACCCCTATTTGAGGGTTATCTTTACGTATACAACGTATGGATAAATCATCATTGCTGGAAAAATACCTTCAGTTTCAACTGGAGCATGGCAAAAAGCCGGAATCGGTTTACCTTTTCATGAAAAAACTGAAAAAGTCGGATGCGGATTTCTTTGCGCATTTTAGCAATTTTGAAGCCCTGGACCGCTATTTCTGGGTGCATGTGTTCGATGCTACCCGCCACAAGTTGGAAGCCGATGCACAGTATGGAGAATTCAGTGCGGCAGAAAAACTCAGTGCGTTTTATTTTCTATGGACCCAGGAACTCATGCAACACAGGAGTTATATGCTTATGCTGGCAGAAAAGTCTGTGAAGGGCATTAATCCCATGGATTCCGGCTTGCAGGATTTTCGCCATGCATTTTTGGATTATGCTTCCGGGATTGTGTCTGCAGGTATCAGCGCCGGACAAATTGCCGACAGAAAGTTCGTTTCAGACCAGTTCAAGCACGGTCTTTGGGTGCAAACCCTGTTTTTGCTGAACTTTTGGCTGAAAGACACCTCCAAAGATTTTGAAGATACCGATGCAGCCATAGAAAAGACCGTAAACATTGGTTTTAAACTGATGGGTGAAAACCTGTTTGATGAGGTGCTGGATTTCGGCAAGTTTATGTTTCAAAGGGCAAAGAAATCTTTTTCTTAATCGTTGAAAACGCAGGAGAGAATACCCAAAACGCGTATTGAACGTGCGGCCCACATTGCTGGTGCCGGGGTGAAGGTGGGAGGGAATTACCTAAAGCATTATGCCAAAAAGCTGGTGAATGCAGATGTGACAAAGGAAGAACTTCATAAAGACAACGCAGGTGATATTTACGAAACATTGAGCACACTGAAAGGCAGTGCCCTAAAGGTTGCTCAGATGATGAGTATGGACAGGGGAATTCTACCCAGAGAGTACCAGGAGAAATTTCAGCTTTCGCAATATTCTGCTCCGCCGCTGTCATCGCCGCTGGTCGCCCAGATTTTCAGGAAAGCATTCGGACAGCCGCCATCCGCATTTTTTGATGAATTTACCCCCAAGGCAGTGGCAGCCGCAAGCATAGGGCAGGTGCACAAGGCAAGGGTTAATGATCAGTGGTTGGCCGTGAAAATTCAGTATCCCGGGGTGGCCAATTCCATTGGCTCTGATTTGCGCATGGTGAAACCCTTTGCGGTTCGACTGCTTAACATGAGCAAAAACGATATCGACAATTATTTCGATGAAATAGAGGGAAAGTTACTGGAAGAAACCAACTATACCCTGGAATTGAAGCGCAGCATGGAATTGAGCGCTGCCTGTGCCCATATTGAAAACCTGAGGTTCCCTCATTATTATCCCAAGTGGTCTTCGGATAAGATTATCACCATGGACTGGCTGGATGGCTTGCACCTGAAAGAATTTTTGGCCACCAATCCTTCGCAGGAGGTTAGGAACCGCATAGGGCAGGCACTTTGGGATTTTTACGATTTTCAGATTCACGACCTCAAAACCGTGCATGCCGATCCGCATCCGGGTAATTTTCTGTTTTTGGAAGACGGCACCGTCAATATCTTTGATTTTGGCTGTGTAAAAGAAATTCCGGACCGCTTCTACACGCCCTATTTTAAGCTGGTAAACAGAGAAATTTATAAAGACAGCGAAAAAACTGGCGCTATTTTCAGAGAATTGGAGTTGCTGCACGCCGATGATACAGCAGCCGATATTGCTTTCTTTACCCCGCTGTTTAAAGAGATGATCGACATGCTAACCCTGCCTTTCACCTGCGAAACCTTCGATTTTGGCAACGAAACTTATTTTTCGGGAATTTATCAATTTGCCGATAAATTGATAGAAATGCCCGAGGTTCGCAATAGCAAGAAGGCGAGGGGTTCCAGACATTCATTGTATATCAACCGAACGTATTACGGGCTATATCACATCCTCTTCGATCTGAAAGCGATGGTGAATACGGGAAAAAGAAAATTTAATCAGTAATCCCCACCAATTGTCCTTGAATTCAAAGTGCTGTCTGTGAACTTGGGTAAAGACTTTGGTTTATCAAGCAATCCTCGGTAATCGGTTAGACTTTTCATAAATGCTATAATTTGGCTAATCTCTTGTTTACTGAGATTGAGTTTGTCTGATGCCAGTGTTTGATGTTCAAAATTTAACCCAATGCCATTGCCTCCGCCCTTGTTATAAAAATCCATTACAGCTTCCAGTGTTTTCATTCCTCCATTATGCATATAAGGTGATGTTATTTCAATGTTTCTTATGCTTGGAGTTTTGAATGAATAACGGTAAATTTCAACATCTTCCTTTAGTCGGGCACCTGCCCTTCCGGGGTCTAAGTCAGCTTCTGGCTTTTTTACCGGCCATTGAAGTGGTGTGCCCAGAACTTCGCTTTCAGATTCTGTGTAATCTGGTGGGACAGTTCCTGAAAATAGTGGAGCAAAATGGCATGTTCCGCATGCTGCCTTCCCCATGA
>JBILTS010000112.1:0-7170 GCA_044371405.1 Bacteroidia bacterium | reverse complement strand
GAAGAAACGATGCCCACCAATATCCATGCGGTTTCCCTTATAATTCACCGTGCGGGAAATACCGCCCATGTAGGTGGAAGATTCCAGAATGGTTACGGCATATTCATTGCTTCGCGAGAGCAGCTCGTAAGCGGCGGTAAGTCCTGCCGGTCCCGCTCCTATAATCACTGCCTGTTTTTTGATGTTCATGGCAAACTAAAAACCCACAGTGAAAATGAACAGGAATGTTATTTACTGAAAATGTTGTATTTCAAAATGCAAAAGATGGCCCTGAAACCGTCTTTCCAGCCAATTTTCTTACCTTCTTCATAGGTGCGCCCGTAATAGCTGATGCCCACTTCATAGATGCGAATTTTGGGAACGCGTGATACTTTGGCAGTTACTTCGGGCTCAAAACCAAATCGCTTTTCTTTCAGTTGAATACCCTGAATCACTTCACGGCGAAACAACTTATAGCAGGTTTCCATATCGGTTAGGTTCAGGTTGGTGAACATGTTTGACAGGAAAGTGAGCATTTTATTGCCAATGGAATGCCAGAAAAACAAGATGCGGTGGGGATTTCCGCCCATAAAGCGGCTTCCGTAAACCACATCGGCAAAACCGTCGAGGATGGGCTGAAGTAGTATATTGTATTCGTTGGGATCATACTCCAGATCGGCATCCTGTATGATAACAAAATCGCCGGTGGCCTTCTGAATTCCGGTATGCAAGGCGGCTCCTTTACCCGAGTTTACCTCATGTTTGAAGTATTGAATATTCAATTCAGGATTGTTGCCCATGTAGGCCTGAATAGCTTCTTCGGTATTGTCTTTGGAGCAATCGTTCACGATAATAACCTCTTTGGCAATATTGTCGCGCAGATTTACTGCTTTTACCCGGTCCAGAATCAGGTGGATGGTGCGGCCTTCGTTATAGGCCGGAATAACAATGGAAAGTGTTGACATTGCGTAGCAAAACTAATCAATACCAAACAAAAGGCGAGATTATATTTTCAACCGGCAATGCATAAGTCCGGGTACCAGAAAAACCTTGCCCGTAGCCGACTCCACGCAGCGATAGCGGGTACGCATTCGTTCGCCCTTTATAAAGGAGCGGCCGTCTTTGGTTTCAAAGGCCGTATTGGCGGGTACTTCTTCCACCAGCACCCAGGTGGTATCGGCGTCGTATTTGCGCAGGGTGCGCACCAGCTGAGGGCTACTGCAGCTACTGGCCTTGGGGTTTGAAAGATAAATATTGAGCGATTGATGCACATCCCGGGGCAGCACTTCCTCCTGGAATACGGGGGTACTCACTTCGCGAAAAAACCATTTCCATTCCTGCCCGTGGGGCTGCACCCTGCCCCGGTTTTTTTCAAAGTTGAGCAGGTGAGCCACTTCGTGGAGAAAGGTGATCAGAAAAGCGTAAGGATTCAAATCCTTATTCACGCTGATGCGGTGGTTTTCGCCGGCCAGGGGCGGACGATAATCGCCGTATTTGGTTTGTCTGGGGCGCTTGATATGCAAATGTATGCGGTGTCGCAGCAACAATTCCGTGGCGTATTCCTCCGTACCTGTGGGCAGGTATTTTTTCAGAACGGCCAGCAGCTGTTGCTTTTCAGACATTATAAATTTTTGAGGGCCAGCTGGCTGATGGTATCGCCAATGCTCAAGCTGCTGGTGGCAGCGGGCGATGGTGCATTGAGCACATGAATACAGCCCGGCGCTTCCCGGATGCAGAAATCATCGATGAGGCCACCGTCTTTATCGCATGCCTGGGCGCGTACCCCTGCTCCGGCAGGTTCAAGGTCTTCCTCCCTGATTTCAGGCACCAGCGCCTGCAGGGCTTTGGTAAAAGCCGCCTTCGAGAAGCTGCGATAGTACTCGCCCAGTCCGGTTTTCCAGTATTTCATGGCTACCTTTCTGAAGCCACGCCACAGCATGCTCTGCCAAAATTCTGACCAATTAAATGATGTGCGGGTATAACCCTCGCGGCGGAAAGCAAACACGGCATTGGGTCCTGCCTCTATCTCACCCGTGATTCTGCGGGTAAAATGCACGCCCAGAAAGGGAAAATTAGGATCCGGTACAGGATAAATGAGGTTTTTAACCAAATAGGCCTTCTCGGGTTTGATGCTGTAATATTCGCCACGGAACGGGATGATGCGCACGTCCAGGTTCTGACCTGCCATTTCTGCAATTTTATCGCAGTACAGGCCTGCACAGTTCACCATGAGCTTGCAAACAAAAGTTTTATTTTTTGTAATTACCTCTACGCGGCCGGGTTGCGCTTCCACGCCCGTAACCTTGTGGGAGGTTAGCACTTGACCGCCCAATTGGGTAAACTTCTCGGCTATCTTCTCCGATACAAGCTTGTAATTCACGATGCCTGTCTGCGGCACAAAAATGCCCTTGATACCTGAACAGTGCGGCTCAATCTCCTTGATTTCGGCTTCGGTCAGGTATTTCAGCCCGGCAAGGCCATTATCTACACCACGCTGATACACTTTTTCCAATTGCCCGATTTCTGATTCTTTGGTAGCGACAATTACCTTGCCGCATCGCTCTACCGGTATATCATTTTCATTACAAAATTCCAGCAACATGTGGTAGCCACGAATACAGTTTTCCGCCTTCAGACTGCCGGGCTTGTAATAAATGCCGGAATGGATAACACCGCTGTTGTTTCCCGTCTGGTGAGAAGAAATATCAGCTTCCTTTTCCAGCACCACCACGCTCAGAGCGGGCTGTTTTTCTTTGATTTTTAGCGCAGTGGAGAGGCCTACAATGCCACCACCCACCACTACAATATCCGCTTGCATAATGTGAGTGCAAAATAACCCCAGGATTGTATTTCACCGAAGGGAATTTTTCCTCATTTTTGGCAGCACTTCAAATTCAACGTTCTCCCTCGTTACGCTTGATGATCTTCTGCCCCATACTGCATTCCAGGCAGCGCCTTTTATCGCAGTACAATTGCTGCAAGCCCAGCAGGGCCTGACTATCGTAGGCACTGGCATTTTCAAAACCCATCTCCTGCCATGTGCGGGTGATTTTGTTGGATTCGGGAGACAGCATCGTAAGCCAGTCTATGCATTGTTCCTGTAAAACGTTATCATTGTGGTATTGGGCATAGGCAAAGCGTAGTGGCAAGATGGCATTGATGATCAGACCCTCCAGGGTATCATCGCCGGCGTTGGCGGATCGTTTTTCGCAGGGATAATCAAAGCGGTAATGGCTTTCCCAATAGTCATGGGGTTTTTGACGAAGAAAACGTTTGAGTTCGGCAACAGACTGCACTTCCATCATCACGTTGAAAAGCCCGGTTTGCTCCAGCACAGCCGACAGCTGGGCGATGCGCAGGGTAGGGAAATTCGGTGGCCGCAGCCGGCCAAACTTCCACACCGCGGGCGGCAGGGATTGCAGGGTGTGTTTGGCTTGCAGAAAGCGGTATTCGGCATATAGCTGTTTGGCATATTCATCCCTATGCGCTGCGGTGAGCAGCCCGCTTTGACCGAACAGCAAGGCCTGCAGCTGCAAAGCATTGTGGCGATATTTCTGTATGAGCGAATAGGGAGCAGCTGTGGTGAGCATCTCCATGGCATCACCATTCACCAGCCGTCCCAGGTACCGGGCCATGAGGGTGTACAGCATTTCTTCCCAGTGGAATTGGGTGGTATTGCCCAACGTCATCACTTTTCCTGCCTTTTGCCACATGCGTTCTGCCACGGCGCGGTGCTTCATGCTCAGCACTGCAGCGGTGTGGGTATGCGGTTGGTGGGGTTTGCAGGGCACAGCGGCCAGACTTTGGCTAAGGGTTTGCCAGGTGTGCAGGTAACCGGCAGGTATGCGGTTGCGCAGCTCAAGGCAGGGAATGAGGGTTCCGTCTGTGCGAAAAATGTCCGTGTCGTGGTGGAGCACCACATGCAGAATGACATTGTCATAGGCTTTATCGGTCTGGTGGTTGTGTTTCAACCAGTCGGAGGCATGAACGTGAATTTCCACCTGCCCCACCCAATCCATGCTGCCAATGCGGATGCGGGCTTCAGAAAAATCGGGACCGCTGTTGGGGTTGTGAATACCCCTGAAATCGAGGCGGATGGCCTGCCCGTCGGTGGTGGTGAGGTTTTGGGTGTCAAACAACCCGTATTGCCAAAGAAAATGTAAAAAATACTCCTGCATAAGACCTTGCTGCAATCCTGCAATATCGATATTTTTAGTTTATTATTGTAGATTATTATTGTTTTAATGTCATTTACCGAACATTATTATACCCAGTTTGAATTTGATAGGTTTTACCACATTTACAACAGAGCTGTTGATAAAAAAGCGCTGTTTATGGATGAGGGCAATTATTTGTTTTTTCTGAAAAAATATCAGCAGTACCTATGGCCAGTGGTGGAAACGGTTGCTTACTGTTTAATGGGAAATCACTTTCATTTCATCATAAAAATCAGATCGGAGGATACATTGGCGATATTACCCGAAAAACCGGAACGTTTTGTTGTGGTAGATTCAAACGGGCCGGCGTGGAAAAAGGCTGCCCCAGATTTGACAACTTTTGAAAAGTTGTCAAATCTGGGGAGCAGCAACCCAACCGCAGAACCGGCCGTTTGCCACAACATGGTTTACCCGCAATTCAGAAAACTGTTCCAGTCCTATGCCATGGCATTCAACAAACAGCAAAACCGCTGTGGCACCTTGTTTCAAACCCCGTTTAAACGGGCCCTGATTGATGATGAAAACTACCTAAGGCAGGCCATACGTTACGTCCACAAAAACCCGGTGCAGCACGGAATCACAGACCATATACAATCCTGGCCCTGGAGTTCATACAATCTATTTGACAAGCATAGTGGCACATACGGTTGGCTGATGCAGGATACCGTTCCCATGCTGTTCGGCAATGAGGACAATTTCAGGGCATTTAATAAGGAAATGGGATAAAAGAAAGTAGTTTATGTAAACCATATGTAAACCGGTCAAAACGGTCAACGTTATTGAGGCATAGCCAAACTGTTGACTGTCAACTTTACACTGTCAACTAGAAAGGTTACTCGCTCGTTGCTCTCGCTCGTGAACTTTAGGGGGGGGGGCTACAACCGCAAAAGCCGGGCTACCGCCCTGGCTTTTTCATTTACCGCTGTGCTTACAAGCGGTGCTTGCGCACTGTGGTAAATGAAAAAGCCCACACTTTCGTGTGGGCTTTTGTGGTTGGTCGGGATGACAAGATTCGAACTTGCGACCCCTTGCACCCCATGCAAGTGCGCTACCGGGCTGCGCTACATCCCGATGTATTTGTTTTTCCGGTATTTGCGACACTTTCTGCCGCCGGCATGGGATCGGGTCTCCCGTTAAGGGGCTGCAAAAGTAACATAAACAGTCCAATTCCGCAAAAGTTCCTTGCGTTTGAATATCACATTTCCCTGCTTTCCCCCATATTTGCAACATGGAAACAGGATTTCTTCATCTGCACAAAACGGCCGTTATCCTCTTTATGGCCCTCTATCTCTTCAAATGGATTGGACTAACCTTTAATCAGCAGGGGCTTACTGCCTTCTTCGCCAAAAAAGGACTGCGCATATTTGAAATGGTCATCAGCATATTGTTTCTATTCACCGGCATTTACTTGCTGATGAAAATGCCCGCCGAACTCCGCTCCAACCTGCTGTGGATCAAAATAGCCCTAGTGCTCAGTTCCATTCCCATTGCCGTTATCGGCTTCAAACGCAGCAACAAAATACTGGCTACCCTCAGCGTGCTAATGATTGTTGCCTCCTACGGCCTGGCCGAAATGCACAAAAAACGCCCCGCCGTTAATAAAGAAGAAACTGTAGCTGCTATATCAGGTGAAGAAATTTACAAGGCCAACAATTGCGCAGTATGCCACGGAGCTGACGGCAAACTCATGCTCAATGGTGCCAAAGACCTTACCGCCTCAACCCTCAGCCGCGCCGAAACCGAACACCAGATCCTCAATGGCAAAAACGCCATGCCTGGCTACAAGAATTCGCTCACCCCAGAGCAACTGAAATCGCTTACCGATTACGTTGAGGGATTTCGCAATAAATAAAAGTTTATTAATTTACTAAACGTAATTTTACGATATACTAAATCGTAATAATACGATTTAGTATATCCACAGGATTTTACAGCTTATACTAGATCTGTCAAACTCAGCTCCAAACCCTTGGCACTGATGCCCGTATGCTTGGGATTGAACTGATGCAAACGCATCACAGAGCTGTGAATAATCTGGCTCACATCCTTGAAAATGGCCACATCGGTTACCTCGGCCTCTTTCTTCATGAGGTAAGCAAACACCCGCGCCATGCCACAGTTAGCTATAAAATCGGGGATTACCGCCATCTGGCTATCTGCAAGGCGGCTGATGGGCCCCATGAAAATTTCTTTATCGGCAAAAGGCACATTGGCACCGCAGCTCACCACTTCCATGCCGGCTTTGGCCATGCGGTTCACCTGATCTTCGGTTACCAAGCGGCTCGCTGCCCCGGGAATGAAAATCTCTGCAGGTAAATCCCAGATTTTCTCATTTACCTCTTCAATACTGAGCATGTTATCGGCCACCAGCTTGTTGCCATCTCTGTTTAAAAACAGCTGGCGTACTTCTTCCTCACCCAGCCCGTTGGGCGCAATAATACCGCCCTCTCTGTCGATGATGCCGGCCACCCGAACACCGTATTTGGTGAGGTAATAAGCCGCAGCCGCTGCCACGTTACCCCATCCCTGAATGATGGCCAGTTTGCCATTCATAAAACCACCATAAATTTCATAGTAGTGCCTCACCGCTTCACATACACCCCAGCCGGTAATCATATCGGCAATGGTATAGCCGCGGGTCACATCGGGACTCAAACGCTCGTCTGTGATGGGCAGCACCACCCCTTCCTGCAAACGCGAAATCGCACGCAGGCGTTCTTCGGCGGTATAATGCTTCAAATGCCCGTTTACCGTACCTTCCTGAGGGTGCAATAATCCATTGGCAGCGGTGTAGGGTATCACTTCATGGATTTCATCCACATTCAAATCGCCTCCGGTGCCATAGTAATGCTTCAGCAATGGATGCACGGCTTTATACCAGCGCTCCAGCACACCCTTTTTGCGGGGATCGGCGGGATCGAAATTAATGCCGCTTTTGGCGCCGCCAATAGGCGGACCGGCCACGGTAAATTTC
>JBILTS010000020.1:0-24309 GCA_044371405.1 Bacteroidia bacterium | reverse complement strand
GACCCCTCCAGGGTCGGGAAGGGTGAAACCAAGCAAAACCACCATTTTGTTTACCACCGCAGGCATTTCAGCTCCGTAGGAGCGGCATTTTCATAGAAAATGCCAACAAGGGAAAGACAAGCGCCGTAGGTGCGACATCCTAATTTACCTACAAAAGATTAATGGATAGCCCCGGTTTAAGGCCCCGGATGCCGTATGGACAGGTATCCAAACGAATTACCGTTTTATCAGCACCCTGTGGTTTTCCGATAAGCTGCTGCCTGTCACCTTCACATGATATACGCCCTCGCTGAGGGATTGCAATCTCACCACGGCCTTTCCATCTTTGCTGATACCGGCTGCAACACGTTTTCCTGATACCGAAAATACCTCCCATTCAAAGTTGCGCTCGGGTTCCACTGCTGCCATGTATAACTGTTGCCCGGCGGGATTGGGGTATAATTTAAGCTGAGCCGGCCGATACTCGGATGCGGATTTGCTTACACAGTATTCACTGTAGCTGAAGTTGCCGCTTGCATCCTCCATTTTAATGCGGTAATAAGCGCCTTGTGGCAAGGGTTGTGCATCGTGGAAAGTGTATTTGCGGATGGTATTGCTGTAACCTGCCGCGGGTATCTCCGCTATGCTTTGGTAGTTTTTGCCTTCTGCACTGCGTTCTACCCAAAACCTGCGGCTGTTTTGTTCCATGGCTGTGTTCCATTGCAGCTGCACGGTGTTATTGTTGTAAGCGCACTGAAAATCGAGCCAGGTGATGGGCAGCAATACGATGTCATCACCGATGGAAAACGGAGAAAAACCACCTGTGTAGCCGTTAAAAGTGAAAGTTCTTATGGTAGACGAGGTAGTACCGGTTTGTTTTTGCCAGCTGGAGCCATTGTAGTGATAGAGGGCAGGGCTACCAAAACCGGAGGTAACTTCCGCAGCATTCCAGCGAAAGAGAAAATTAACACCACTGCCGGTATTGCTGTTTTTTTTGTCAATGAACCAGGTGCGCCTAATATGGGGTTCGCTAACAACTGCGCCGGATGTGGCATTGAGAAGCACAGAATCTCCTACCCTCACATTGAACGTATCTGTTGCGCCGGTGTTGTTGGTGATGGTGACAGGATTGTAGGCGCTTTTTCCCACCGGAAACGTGAACGAAGTGCTTGCGGTTATTCCGCGTTTCAATGTCCCAGTGCTGCTGGTTTGAATGTAGCTGAATGAATCCGCATCCATGAATTCTCCATTTACCGTGAGGGTGTTGTTGGCTAATACTAATTTTTTTCCGGAACCATTAAAGCTCACATTGCCTACGCTTCGGTTTCTGTCAAGTAACAAATCACGGCTGGCATTACTGGCAAAGGCAATGTCATTGTTGGTTCCGGGTACACTGTTCCCTATCCAGTTTGAAGTGGTGTTGAAGCTGGTGGATGAAGTGCCGCGCCAGAAAATAAAGTTACCCAGTGGAATGTAGCTTAATGAATCATGTATTGCCACCCCGTCGCCATTGCCGCCGCTGAAAACAACGCGCACCTGGGCATTTTGGGCCTGGGTATAATTGGTGAAGGAAACCCCGTCGCCATTGCCGCCGCTGAAAACAACGCGCACCTCGGCATTTTGGGCCTGGGTATAATTGGTGAAGGAAACCCCGTCGCCATTGCCGCCGCCGTAAACAAATACAGAAGTTGGGTTATAGGCCTGGGCGTAGGTAACCACGGATACCCCATCACCGTCGCCCCCATAAAAAATTCCTTGTGCAGACAAATTATTATTCCTAAAGCATAAACCCAAGAACAAACTGAGGCAGCTTATCGCAAATTGGAATAATCGCATTTTTAAAATCTTGAAAGCTTACGGGGCATTGCGAACGCCACGAATACCGAATGTGTAACCAAGGCATGGATTAGCGCCAGCATTATTAATGGATATTCTGTTTGAAACAGAAGTGCCAGGAGTCGCAAAACTGCCCCCTTTTACCCTGTAATCTGAACAGGTTCCCCAATTGGCTGTATTGTACAAACCGCTTAAATTAAGCACCCCATCTCCATTCAATCCATCATAAGACCTACCTATGGCCGTTTCAAGATTCACCACCGTTTCATAAAGATTTCCTGTCATTTCCATGATGCCATAATAGGTTGCACCTGATGTGAGGCGACCGTTGTTGCTGCCATGGGCTGCTGTAATTCCGCTACGCGCAGGACCTCCAAGACTACCTACTGCTGCACCTATAATTGCATTGCCTGTATTGGCCGCTGTGCTGTAATTCGTGGCTATGGCTTCATTGTTGTTGCCTAGATTGGAATAGGTATATGCAGCCGTTGCAACCAATGCCGTACCCCATGCATATTCTTCTGCCACCGGATATACCGGACCACGGCAAGCTTTTTCATATTCCAGCTCTGTCATGGGACGCAAGGCAGCCCAGTCCAAAAAACTGAGCAATTCATTGGCGGGCATACCTGCAACAGGAACAAATGGACGTGAGGTGCTGTAAACACCTGAGGAAACTGTGATATTATTTCGCGGATAGGTGGGGTTCACATTGCGGGTGGTGGCATAGGCAGCAGGTATATGGTTGAGAAAGGCCACCCACATATCCTGTGTTAACTCATATTTCATGCAATAAAAGGCCCGGAATCCCTTGGGAAATGCCGCCGGTAGGGTTGCTGTTGGTTGGAGCGTAGAAGTGATCCATCTTAAATTTCCGGCATTCTGGCCGCAGCGTATGGTGTCTTCTGAAGTAATTTGAAACGGATCAGTGGTTGTGGGAGATTTATACAGCGGAGCTGTAGTAGTAGCATTGCCTCCTACCCAAAACGAACTTTCAGGCACATACACCATTTCAATGGCAAACACGGATATTTCTACCGAGTCGGCATCGCCAATGCCGTCTGCTCCATAATTCCAGCGCAGCCGGGCATCGGTGTAGCTTACATTGCCGCCGGTGGTTGCAGAGGCATACATAAACACTCCGCGGGAAATACCGGTGGCATCCTGGGCAGAGGAGATAACAGCTCCGGAAGGTACATTGTGACCGTCGTTGGTGCCTGTTCCATCTACCCAGTTGAGGGAACAATGTTTCCACTCCCCGCCAATCCTGGGCCTGAACTTGGCAAAAATCCAAACGGCATCCCAGTTGGCCGGGGCGGCGGTGATACGCCATGAGTTGTCCCAGCTCACATCAAATTTGATGCGGGTAAATTTAGACCCCGGGTTTTGATCGCGAAGCGAAACATTGGTGATGGATACGTTGTTGGATTGAGCGGTGTTTAAGAGGGTTGCAGAGAGGAGCAAAATCCATAAGTTTTTATTTATTGTCATAAAGATAATAAAATGCAAATATAAGTAAAATTAATAGACAAATATTTATAAATTAAGCAACAGATAAAATTTGATGGTTAATAATATGAATATTATGATAAAATGTAATTTTCCTTTGGAATAATTAATGCCAGGTTGGACGATGTTGGTTCGTCCCCTCCGGGGTCGGGCAAGGGTGTAACCATGGGTTAAAAACCTGCCTGCGCCTGCCGCATAGACGCACCACAGCTCGTCTCAACGGATTTATGGGCCACCTTACCACCATGCAAAACCATCGTATTGTTTACCACCGCAGGCGTTTCAGCTCCGTAGGAGCGGCATTTTCATAGAAAATGCCAACAAGGGAAAGGCAAGCGCCGTAGGTGCGACATCATAATGTCACCCCATGTTATTCGACCCCTCCGGGGTCGTGGGCTCCTTGCGTCGCCCACCCGGCGCTGCCGCACCGGGTTACTGATATTCGACCCCTCCGGGGTCGGGAAGACCGCAACCACGGTTTTAAAACTTGCCCACCTGTATAGACGCACCACTCTGCATCTCAACGGATTAATTGGCCATCTTACCACCAAGCAAAACCATCGTATTGTTTGCCACCTCCGGTCATTCCAGCTCCGTAGGAGCGGCATTTTCATAGAAAATGCCAACAAGGGAAAGGCAAGCGCCGTAGGTGCGACATCATAATGTCACCCCATGTTATTCGATCCCTCCGGGGTCGGGCAAGGGTATCCACCATGAAAAACATAGGTTTTGTTGACACCCGCTGTCGTTACAGCTCCGTAGGAGCGGCATTTTCATAGAAAATGCCAACAAGGGAAAGGCAAGCGCCGTAGGTGCGACATCCTAATGTACCTCCAAATGTTTTACGGATAGCCCCGGCTGTGGTTTACCACGAATTATTCCGACGGTCGAAAAATTCAAAATTAACCTTGAAGCCCACCACGGGTTTTTCAAAAATGTTGCTATACCCTACAGCGTAATACAATCCCAGCTTAAAACGGTCTCGCCAGATGCGAATCAGCTTATCTACCCCCGCATACATCTCATAAAACAACATATTCCTTCTTTCCGGTGCATACAACAAATTCGCCCCGGCCGATTCACGTAGTTTTAACAAACGCATAAAAGGGATTTTATTGATCAGCGAACCATTGAAATGATGCCGGTAATGGGCTTCCAAAAAAGGTTTATAGGTTACGAACGTAGAATCCAGCGTTTGAAATGCATACATGGGTGGTGTAAATACGGTGAGATCACCCCTGCGCTGGTAGCGGTAATCTACAGGGCTTAGGTTTCTTTTACGCAAAAAACTGCCACTCACCACCCTGTATTCGCTGCGACCCAGCAACCCCAAAGGAAAATCCTGTTCAATCCTGTATTCCAGATAGCTGTAATCAATATTGGACCCTAAGACGCCCGGGATGGCATGGTTTAAATTGATGCTGAATGTGGGCCAGCGGCTGCCCAGAATTACTTTCTGTTTGGGCTCTCTGATGTATTTCTGGAAAGGGGTATAACTCAGCGTAAAATTTCCGAAAAATGCCCTGTTGGTGCCAAATGAGGTGGGTATGTTGTTTTCAAATAAACTGTCGGCAAAACCATCAAAGGTAAAATTACTGATGTCCTTACGCTCGGAATATTCTGCCTGCACCCTCAAATACAGGCCGTTTATGAGCTCGCGCCGCACATACACATCGGCATGACTGTTTTGGTAGAAGTTGCCCCTGCGGGCCAGATCCAGTATGGCTGCGTTGGGATTGATAAAATTAAAATCTCTACCTGCCGTGGCAGAAAAAACGCCCCGGTGAAAGGGATCGAATGTGGTGGTGAATATCACTGTTCCCCGAATGTCCTTGTTGTTAATACCATAAGATACATTCTCAATAAACCTGATGTCTCGCTTGTTCTTAAATCGCCGCTCAAACGTATTCCAGAGGGTAATGCGTGTTCCACCGGGAAACCAGGGCTGTGCTATGAATATCAGGGGCTGAAAATCAAGATAGTAACCCTTTTCGCGATTTTGGTACTCCTGACCTCTAAGAAATAATTTGGTAAACGTGACCTTGTTTTTATCCTTTTCAATGCTGTCAAGATATGTTTTGCTGTTTTGAACACGTTTGATGCTGTCTGTGCGCGTGATAAACCTGATCTCGGTATTGTTTAACGGGGTGGTGCGACTCCTTTCCCAAAAGGCACTGTCGCGGTCGTAGGCACTGTCTGTGGCCGAACTGATTTCCAGTCCGAAATGATTTTTAGGAAAGGTTTTGTTCAGTTCATAGTTACCATATTTCACCAGGGTATATCCGCTGAATTTACCCTTGCCGGCCATGGCATGATAATCAAAACGCTGCTTTTCCAGGGTGAGCCAGGAGTCTTTGCTCAGGCCAAATTCCTGCCTAATGGTGAGTTTGTCGTATTCATTCAGTTGGTTTGAGGGATAATTTATTTCGGTGCGGTATATGTAAAACAGGGTGTCTACCAGGTGAATTTCGCCCGAAAAAACCGAATTGGATATGGATCTGGGCGACATTTTAATTTTCAGAATACGCTGCCCATCGCTGTTCTTATAACTCCCCAAAAATTGAAATTTATAGGCGAGCAGTGCAGTTCCCGAAAGGGGCGACATCACCGGCATATCGCCGATTCCCCTGATCTTTAGAATATTTTGGTAATAATTAAAATCTCCTTCTGTGGTGCTCAGATAAAACAGTCCGCTCACATCACCTATTTTTTTGACGCCGGTTCTGGTTTCCTTGATCTTGCCAGGGGGCTGAAAATCTCGCTGCAAAAGAACTTCAGCCATATTTATGTTTGACTCTTCTTCTTTGCTTTTCTTCTTTTTTTTGTCTGATTTCGCTGTATCGGGTTCCTCCCATACTTTCTGCTTGTCCTTCTTCTTGGGCGGATTGTATTCTTCAAATGCCCTGATGTAGACATTGGCGGTACTTGCCGGTATTCGGGTGGCCCAGTAATCTCGCCTGGCAATGGCTTTGCGCATCATGTCCGGTCCGGGATCGGTCCACTTTCGGGTAATCTGAATTTCGCCAATTGATTTTGCCAGTTCGGGTAAAATAACATTGAGCGTATCGTCTTTTTTATCCAGCACCACCTTCAAACTGATTCGCTGATAATTGGGGTGATTGTACACCAGTTCGTATTCGCCTGCCCTCAGCGAAAACTTATAAAATCCCGATGCGTCTGTACTTCCGACCATGGACCCATTGGTAATGAAAATGCTCACATCCGGAATGGGTGACCGGGTGCTGTCTGCCACAAATCCACTTACCGTAAAATACTGGGCATTCCCTGATAAAACGGTAAAAAAACTGAGGATAATAACGGCAAATCGCATGCTTTACTACAAAAGAACGTCTGAAACGGGCTTTTGGTTACAATTATTGGTTGAAATTTTTACAAAAACCGACAGAATTAACCTTTGGCTTTTTTACGGCCGCTGTTTTTCTGTGGCTGGATTTCCTGTGTTTGTCTTGCAGGCAGTGGTGGAACCGGAAAGGGTGGCTTGAATTCAGGGGCAGTAGGGCGGTTGTCTTCATCCCAAACAAAGCCGGGTAATATTTTTTGTTCCTTCGGAAAATCAGAGAGCGGATACAATGTTCCTGAGGGGTTGCCATAAAACCGCACCCCGGAAACCCGGTTGCTGTCCAGATCAATTTGCATGTTGTTGTATTGAACCGCATTGGCGGAGGTTACGGCCGAATCCTTTTCTTTGATGTAATAAACACTTTTGCCTTCGCCCTTTACCCTCACGGTTTTCAGTTTATTGTCTTCGGTAAAGTAATTGTCCATGTTTGTTCCCGATATCTGGCTGTAATGCGCTGTGTCTTCCTGCATGGCAATGAATGATTTTTGGCGCAAATGCATGAATTTTACACGGCTGTTGGCAATGAAAATGCGCATGGTATCGGCATTCAGGCGTGTATTTTCATTCCAAAGTACCGGTTTGCCATAGAGGTTAAAAACACTGTCGTCGGCCTGGTAGGTAAGACTGTCTGCTGTTCCGCTAAAGTCAGCCCGCCACAACGACGTGCGATGAAAAGCATGCAGATATCGCTTTTGGGTGGTGGTATCGGCTACATATATGAATGTGTCGGCCCTCAGCATTAAACTATCCCCATTTTTCTCCATTTTTTTGGCGAGCGTATTGCCCATCACCCGGGTGTATTTTCTGTTTTTGTCGTAATAGCCCTTGTTGCCGAAAATGCTGATGTTCTGAGATGTGTCTTTTACCCACAAACGTCCGTTAGCATGCCCAATTCCGGTATTGCGATTGAAACTGAGTGTATCTGCCCTAATGGTGTTTTCCTTGTTTATCAATGCGGCATTGCGGGTAAAATAGCTTTGACCGGTTTGGGTGTTGTAGTTTCCGTAATTGCAAAGGATGGTGTTCTCTTCGCTTTGTATTTCGGTAAAACTGAAAAACCAGGCATTCCCGGTGCGGTTGCTGTATTGCAGCGTGTCGGTTTTTACGGTGTATTCGGGATGGGTGAGGACCACATTGTGGCGGAAATACAGCATAGACTGGGCCGGGCTGTAGCTGCCTGTGCGGCTGGTGAGGGTGAGTTCGTCGTCAACGATTTTACCACCGGCTCCATAGTAGCCAACGCGGGTATCGGTGTGGTAAATAATCCAGGGAGTGGTGAGTACCATGTTTTTGTCACGCAATACCACATTGCCGTCCACACGGGCAGTTTTATTTTTATTGTCAAAAAACAAACGATTACCTGTTACCACGGCACCTTCCGAGCCCACAATCCTAACATTGCCAAACCCTTCCAGTTCATCTTTTGCAGTATTGAACTCCGCTTCATCGCAGGTAACGGTACTGCCACTTTGTTCAAACATCACATTGCCACGCAGAATCTGGTAGTTGTCGCCTTTGCGCTTTTCTCCTTTCATGCGGTCGGCTTTTAACATGACTTCCTGTGCCTGCAACCGGTTTAGGTTGAGAACAATCATGAAAAACAACAGCAGGCGGGTCTTGTACATCCGTATTTTTGGAATTACTTTGCAAATAACGTGCTAAATCGGTTTCAAAGCTTTATCGAAGAGAACGCACCTGAAATAATTGCGGGGAAAACGTTGCTCGCTTTGAGTGGTGGCGCAGACTCTGTGGCCATGGGACATTTATTTCACCGTGCCGGATACCGCTTTGAGATTGCCCATGTAAACTTTGGTTTGCGCAGCGATGAAAGTAATGGCGATGAAGCATTCGTGAGAAATCTGGCTAAAAAATGGGATGTGCCGGTGCATGTTGCCCGCCCCGATACCCTCAATGAGGCGCAGCTGCACGGAGAGTCGGTTCAGATGGCAGCCCGCAGATTGCGATATGGTTTTTTTAAGCAACTTATCAATGCTGAAATTACAACGGTTTGCACCGCACACCAGCGCACGGATAACCTGGAACATCTGTTTATTTACCTGTTGAGAAACAGCCCTGCAGCGTGGCAGGGAATACCGCTGTGGCGCGAATTTATCTTTAGGCCCATGATGTTTACCGATGCTGCCGAAATCCGGAGTTGGCTTGCCGGTGAAGGTGTTGAATGGCGCGAAGACAGCAGCAACCGCAAAACAGATTATCTGAGAAACAAAGTTAGGCACCGCATTTTACCCTTAATACGGTCTGCTTTTCCGGAGGCAGAAAATGAATTTGCGGATCTGTCCCGCTCCCTAAGTGCATTACGGCAGGCCGAACTGGATGAAAATAAAAAATGGTTGATGCAGTTTCCAGTAGTTGGCGATGGCAGAATGCTGGAGACAACAGACATTCCTGCTCTAATCAAACACCTCAGAAGTTTGGGTATGCAGCAAGCGGAGGCCGAAAAGGTCCTGTCAGCAAGAACCGGCAGTCGCTTTCATTTCAATGGCTTGTTAGCCGAGGTAAGGAATGCCGGGATTTGGATAGGTAAGCCATCCAGACACGAAATAGAAGATACAGATATTGCCGATGAAAACCGGTTTCCTGTATGTCTGCAGGCCGGTAAATTCATGATAACCATGAAGATTCATTCAGCATTGGATGTGAATATGGATGCTGAAGACACCTGGTTTTTTGATCTCGACGAATTGAAATTTCCCATCTCATTGCGAAGCCGCAGAAAAGGGGAGCGCATTCAGCCCTTTGGCATGCAGGGAAGTAAAAAAATCAGTGATTTGCTGGTGGATGCCCATATTGCGGCATCTGAAAAGGATTCTTACCCGGTTCTGGCCCATGCAGACGGGGTTTTGGGGGTTACTGCCATTCGCAGGTCAGCTACTGCACCTGTGCAGGAAAATACACACAACATACTGTGTGTGAAATGGGAAATATCGGATAATCACGCCGAGTCGTAACTTTGTGCATCGCAATATGAAAGCCATTATACCTGTAGCCGGCATTGGCAGCAGACTAAAACCCCATACCACCACACAACCCAAGAGTTTAATACCGGTGGCCGGGAAGCCCATTCTGGGCCATATTATGGATACCCTGATCGGGGCCGGAATTAGCGAATTTGTGTTTATCATCGGTCATTTGGGCGATAAAATTGAACAGTACATTTCCGAACATTATACCGGCGTGAATTCCACCTTTATCATTCAAACGCTGGGAAAAGGCACCGGTCATGCTATCTGGCTTGCCCGCAACGAAGTTCAGGATGATGAGCCCGTGCTGATTGTGCTGGGTGATACCATTTTTGAAACCGACTTAAAATCCGTTTTGGCTCAACCCGTCAGCAGTCTGGGGGTTAAAAAGGTGGAGGATCCCCGGAAATTTGGCGTTGCCGAACTCAACGAAGAAGGCAGCATTCGCCGACTGGTGGAAAAACCCGCCATTCCCAAAAGCAACCTGGCTTTGGTGGGGTTGTACTTTATCCGCGAAACCGGCATACTCAAAGAGTGTCTGGAATACAATATCACCCACGATATCCGCACCCAGAACGAATTTCACCTCACAGATGCGTTGCAATGCATGTTGGAAAAGGGGGTGGCACTGCGCACCTTTGCAGTAGAGAATTGGTTTGACTGCGGAAAAAAGGAAATTATCCTGCAAACCAATAAAAATCTGCTGCGTCGCGAGGATGCGCACAATGTTCCCAAAGAAATACTCAAGTCAAACATCATCATTCCTCCCGTATATATTTCGCCTTCGGCTAAAATAGAAAACAGCATCATCGGTCCGGATGTGAGCATTGGTGAGCACGCCGATATATCGCGCTCTGTGGTTAAGAACAGCATCATTGGGCAGAATGCACAAATACAAACAGCCATTCTTGAAAATTCACTCATCGGCTCTGATGCCAGTCTCACCGGAGCAGTGCAAAGCATGAATATTGGCGATGGCGCCGAAATGAACCTGGGCGGGTAAAATAGCGTAAGCATGCACTATACCTGGCAGGAAATTACAAAGGTTATTCAGGGCGAAGCGTTAACGGCGGATGCCGCTGCTGTGCTTACCCAACCTGCCTTTGATACCAGAAGAATCGGAAATCCTGCCCGTACCATGTTTTTTGCCCTCCCGGGATCGCACCGGCAGGGAAAGGAATTTGTGCAGGCCGCTTTTAAACAGGGTGTTCGCAGTTTTGTGGTTCCGCAGGAATTTGATGCGGCTACTTTATCCGGCTGCAATGTATTGTTGGTGAAGGATGTGCTGTCTGCCTTACAACAATTGGCAGCATACCATCGTAGCCGATTCAGCGGCCCTGTTATCGGCATTACGGGCAGCAATGGAAAAACCATCGTTAAAGAATGGTTGCATCAGCTGCTGGGCGAGGAGTTCAGCGCCCACCGCAGTCCGCGCAGCTACAACTCGCAGATTGGAGTGGCCATTTCGATATTGGGTATTGAGTCCTGGCATAAAATGGCCATTATTGAAGCCGGAATATCCAAACCCGGAGAAATGCAGCGGCTTTGGCAGATGATTAAGCCCAACCTGGCCATTTGCACCCATTTGGGTAGTGCCCACGATGAAGGTTTTGAAAACCGCGAACAAAAAGCCCGTGAAAAGGCATTGTTGTTTAAAGATGCCGATGTGGTGGTGTTTCCGGCCGATGCTGCCGAGATAAAAACTGCCGTACAGGCATATAAATCATCACAGCCGCTCACTAAGTTTATTGCCTGGGGTAAATCGGAAGGCGCCGGCTATCGATTGCTGGAAGAAGATTTCGGCCAGGATTTTACCCGCATAAAATTTATACACCGCAGCACGGAGCATCTACTTGAAATTCCTTTCGCAGATAAAGCATCTGTTGAAAATGCGATGTCGTGCCTGTGCACACTGGCCGCCCTTGAACGCTGGGATCCCGCTCACGTGCAGCAATTCAGGCATTTGCACGCCCTGGAAAACCGGCTCGCTTTTACTGAAGGCAGAAATGGAAATTATCTGGTCAACGACAGCTACAGCAATGATCCCGATAGTTTGCAGGTGGCACTGGATTTTATGGTTCGGCAGCAGCCCGATAAACCGGCTTGTGTGATCCTGAGTGACATGGACCAGAGCGATCCGGACAAAAACCGACTTGCTACCCAAATAGCGGGTATTTTACAACAAAAAGGAGTAAAACGCTTGGTGCTGGTGGGCGAAACGCTCTCAGCGCATGCCGGTGAATTTGCCGCTTTTGATGTGAAGTGTTATGCCAACACCGCCGCACTTATGGATTCGGGTATTTTAACCCAACTGCAAAATGAAGCCATCCTCATCAAGGGCTCACGGCGGTTTGGTTTTGAGAAAATACACGCTTTACTGAAGAAGCAACTGCACAAAACCCATTTGCAGATAGATCTTGATGCACTGCGGCACAATTACCGTTTTTTTAGAAATGCTGTTTTGCCAAAAACCCGCCTGATGGCCATGGTGAAGGCATTCGGGTATGGCAGCGGGAGCTTTGAAGTGGCGCGTACCTTGCAGTTTATGGGCGTGGATTACCTGGCAGTGGCTTTTGCCGATGAGGGTGTGGCGTTGCGCGAAGCGGGAATTCAAGTGCCAATCATGGTCATGAATACGGGTGCCGAAGACATGGCGAGTCGCATGCAATACGGG
Organism: Bacteroidia bacterium; assembly: GCA_044371405.1. Classification (GTDB taxonomy): domain Bacteria; phylum Bacteroidota; class Bacteroidia; order NS11-12g; family UBA955; genus RGEC01. Next base: position 11,969 of record JBILTS010000020.1, on the reverse strand, counting down.
CTGGAGCCCGTTGTATTTGATGTGGCGGGTTTGCAGGCCATGTCGGAGTTGGCCGGAAGCAACGAAATTGCCGTTCATTTGGAAGTAGATACGGGTATGCACCGTCTGGGTTTTGCGCCCGAAGTACTCAAAGACCTTGCCGCTGAAGTGCCAAAAAATATTCTTATTGCCTCGGTATTTACCCACCTGGCAGCATCGGAAGATCCGGCACAGGATGAATTTACCCGGTCTCAAATTAATACCTTTACAGCCGCGGCCAATGCGTTTGAAGCTCAGCTGGGATATGCACCGCTGCGGCATGCATTAAACACCGGTGGGATCCTGCGTTTTGCCGAATACGGCATGGACATGGTGCGCTTGGGTGTGGGTTTGTATGGCGTGGATCCGAGGGTGCAGCAGCAGGCGGATTTGAAGCCGGTAACGACCCTTTACAGCAGTATTTCGCAGTTGCACACCCTTCAACCCGGTGAGGGCGTGGGTTACGGACGTCGTTCGAAGGCAGATACCACCCGTGTAATTGCTACTTTGCCTGTGGGCTACGCCGATGGATTGAGACGCAGTTTGGGCAACGGCAACTGGCATGTGCTGGTGAAGGGGCAAAAAACACCGGTTGTGGGTAGCGTGTGCATGGACATGTGCATGGTGGATGTAACCGGCATTGACTGCCGCGAAGGCGATGAAGTGATCGTATTTGGCGCCGAGAATTCAGTAGCCCAAATGGCCCAATGCGCCGATACCATTCCCTATGAGATCCTTACGGGTATTTCAACACGGGTGCCCAGGGAATATGTGGGGGAGAATTGATTATAATGCAGCATCCTAATTTTGAAATTGCAGGTTAAATTCCTACACGCAAAATAATTTCTTTCAGCCGGCAATTTTATAGAGGTAAAAGTATGTAGAAGTGGTCTTTACAAAGATAAGTTCTCCTTCATCATTGATATCCAACAATACTTTATCCCTTATATCTTCAGTGATTTGTTTAATTTTATATGATATAAAATCCTCTGTAGTTAATATTGTAGCCAAACGATTTTCATAGTTATAAGTGTAAAATAAATATTTATTATAAACTTTCTTGGTAAACAAAAGTGCGTTGTTATAATTCTCCGTAATAAATGGAAGAATATAGGGTTTGCTTTTTTTGTTTAGGTTGTATAATTTGTTTGAAGACTGTGTACATAACAGCGTGTCATTTAAACGCTGAAATATAGAAACCAGATTCAGATTGTCGGTGATATTTAAGAATTCCTTGGTATCAATATGGGTATTGATAAGCTGAACATTAATTTTATTTATCTTCATATCTGCATCAAATTCTGCATAACATATCATAAATGAATCATTGACAGTTTTTAATACAGCTTTTTCTCTAGGAATAATGGTTGCTGCAAAACGCATTCCCGATATAGAACGGATGCCAATGATGGCGTATTGTTCCATGTTTTCAGGGAATGTAAAATCTCTTGATGTGAATTTTTTATTCATTAAATCAACGGAAAACAGATGCACTTTTTTATCAATAAATATGCTATCTTTGGTAATATGCATGTATCTATATGAAACAATTCCGCTTTGAATGTTGTTAGAAATCTGCATCTCTTCACTTATTAGTGAATATCCTTTCACATTGTATAATGCTATTGTATCTCTGGCAGCTTTTATTCTGGTTCTTTCTACACTGTCAATATCCATATTAGAATAATAATCATCCATGACCTTATTAAATAGTTTGTCCAAATCAGCACTGTCTAAATTGCCATTTTGATACCAAAATAGTTTATTTTTTTCTTCGCAGTAGTAACTGAATAAATTTTTGTAGGCGCATTTATTTGGGTTTGGACTTAATGAAAAATTGGGAATGGAGTCAAACGGCAAAGCATTGGTTTTGGTGTTTAGAATTTTATTTAGCGTGCCTTGCACGGTAATTATATTATGGTTTTTAAAATAAAATGCGAATGGTAGATTTGTATGATAGTCATTAAACAATCGGCTGTCAATAAATATTATTTTATTGTTTTGGAAACATTCGGATTCTCTTAAATAGTTTTTGTAATAATTCAAATATTTATAATCTACTATAAAGCCAAACTTCTTTTTTTTATTTGTGATGTTTAGGTTGTATATAAAATCATCAACATATACATTGCAATTGCCAAAATTGTAATTGATGAAGACTGTATTTTGGGTGTTGTGTTGTTTGGCTAATTTTTTTCGAAATTGCTGATCGTGAATTGCCGGCATCTGTGCCCATGTGCTTGCCTGAAAAAGGAAGAGCAATGTTTGCAGGGCTATGAATAATATATTTCTCATCAATTGCAATCATAATTTACATAAACACAATCATTAGAGTCATGGCAAAATTTGGCCGAGCATAAAAAATTATTTAGATTTAAACATTTAATAAATTTTGTACCATCAATAGATCTAATTTCCATTGGTCCACATTTGTTTCCATTAATTGATTGGTAAATGCCGCCTTTCCCATCTGCTGATGGTAGCAGTGCTTGTCTTGCACCACAGGGTAATTTAATGGGTTCATCTCCACGAATATCACCCTCATTGCCCAATGCTTTAAATTCTTCATTGCTCACCTGGGTCCAAATTTCCTTCCCCAGAATAATCATGGATCCATCCGGTTTAAAAGCAACACCTTCACTCCCGGTAATTCTGTAAGTTACCCCATTTTTCACCGAATAGATCTTTTGCGCGTCTGCGTTATACATACATCCAATCAATGCAATAACGAATAAATAGCTTGCTTTCATATTTGTTGAATTTATTACAATTCTACGATAAAAATACAATACAAGCAATACAAGTAAGGGAAAATATAATTATTTAGGTAGGTATCAACCTGGTTTTTCCATAATTGAACATTAGGGCTACCTTTCTAACAAAAAAGCCCCGCACTTTGCGGGGCCTTTTTGAACATTAAAAAAACACAAACAACCTATTTTTTTTCCAGCGATGTAAAGGCATTTCTAAGTCCTTCGTATCCTGTAATATCAACTTTCAGCGAGCCCACCTTGATGTTGGTTTGAACACGGATGGGAATGCGGTTGGCATCATCGCTTACCCACACGGTCATGTCATTGCTGCTTTTGAATACTCGGTCAACCACCAGCTTGGGTCTAAGTTTTATGCACTTAATCTTACCGATATCAGTACTCAGGGTTTCTTTGCCCAGATAGGCAAAATGCAGGTTGTAAATCTTATTGTCCAGGTACACATCCAGCGGAAAAAACTGATTCAGCTTGGCGTTTTCAAGGTTTAGGTTCCTTGCGTAGTAGAGCACGGATGCAACATCCTGAGTATAGATGGGCATGGTCAGTTCCCCGTCGGGGTTGCGTAATTTCTTCTTATCGTGCATATACACGGCCAGGTCTTCATCGTAATATTTGTTTTCACGCACGGTTTTGGCATAGCGGATGGGAGCCAAGGCATCAGCGTCAATCCAGCTTTGGAATTTGTCCCGCACCTTGTAGGCCCAGTCAAAACTTTTCAGGGTTTCGCCCTCACAGCGCACGGCCAGTGCATTTCTGCCATTGATGGTAGTGGCCTGGTCTACAGACATGCTGATATTGGCAGCGTTGATGATCCCGTAATGCACACGGAAAGTTAATTTTTCCCCCACCTTAAATGCCTGGTTGTTCATCTTTCTGAAATTGAAAGGTTCGGCAGTCGGTTCTTGTTGGTGGCTGCTAAAAGATTGAACCAGCATGGCCAAACCGGCGGCGAGGGCAATGATAACAAAACTGCGTTTCATGGTGTAACTGTTTCCTTCATATACACACAACCCATGCCAAACCCCCAAGCCATCTTAAAAATAATTAGCCGCTATTTTCAACGTACTTTTGTATCATGGCCAATCCGGAATTAACATCCTTCTCTAAAGGCAGTGGCTGTGGCTGTAAATTGCCCCCTGAATCGTTAAGATCCATGCTGCAAGGATTATCGTATGATTTCGATATGCAGAATATTGTGGTAGGTAATGATTTGGCCGATGATTGCTCGGTATATGATTTGGGCAATCATCAATATTTGTTGCAAACGGTAGATTTTTTTACGCCGATGGTGAACGATGCGTTTATTTATGGTTCGGCGGCGGCGGCCAATGCCCTCAGCGATATTTGGGCCATGGGTGGCAAACCCATCATGGCGAATGCCGTTTTTAGCTGGCCTGCAGCATTGCCGCTTGAAATGGGCCGTGAAGTATTGCGGGGTGCAAAAGAAATATGCAGACAGGCCGGTGTGGCCCTTGCAGGTGGCCATACCATTGATGGAGTAGAACCCTTATTCGGGCTTTCAGTAACAGGCCTTGCAACCCCGCAAACACTGAAGCGCAATGCCGGTGCAAAACCCGGTGATATCATTTTACTGAGCAAGCCGCTGGGCGTGGGCATGCTGGCAGCGGCGTACAAACGCGGAGTGGCAGATGAAGAACAGAAAAAAGCCCTGCATGCGGCACTGATAAAGCTAAACAACATGGGCGAACAGCTCGGCAACAACGCGGCAGTGCATGCCATGACGGATGTTACAGGTTTCGGCTTGGCCGGACATTTGCTGGAAATGATGCGTGCCTCGAAATGCGGTGCGCTAATCCGCGAAGTACGTTTGCCTAAAATTGCTGAGGCCGTTTCTTTGGCCGCAACTTTTGTGTTGCCCGACAATGCCACCCGCAACTGGAATGCGTATGAAAAAGAGATTCAAATGAACAACGCTGCTGCATTCCCCTGGATTGCTGATCCCCAAACCAATGGAGGTCTGCTGGTGGCCGTGGCACCCGAGGGGTTGATGGCGATTAAAGAGGAATTTCCCGAACTATGCGAAATAGGTTCGTTTACAGAAAACCGGGAAAGCCCGGTATTGGTGGTCAATTAACTTTTATAGCAAACCGCTTTTGCCGCTTTCACAGTGCGTTCCACGCTGGGCAGGTAGGCATCCACAAATACACCTGCGTATGGCAGGTTGGTATCTTGGCTGGTAACGCGGTGCACAGGGGCGTCCAGATAATCAAAGGCCCTGCGTTGCACGATGTGGCTGATTTCTGAGCTGATGCTTGCCAGTGGCCATGCTTCTTCCACAATCACCAGGCGGTTGGTTTTCTTCACGCTGTTGATGATGGTGTCGTAATCAATGGGGCGAACGGTGCGCAGGTCTATCAGTTCGGCATTGATGCCTTCTTTGGCTAATTCTTCCACGGCGGTAATGGCACGGAGCATCATTTTTCCAAATGATACGATGGTTACATCGCTGCCTTCTTTTACCACATGGGCCTGGCCAATGGGCAACAAATACTCTTCCTCTGGTACGGCACCTTTCAGGCCATACATTTGTTCGCTTTCCATAAAAATGACCGGATTTTCATCGCGGATGGCAGTTTTAAGTAAGCCCTTTGCATCGGCGGGATTGCTGGGAACCACCACTTTCAGGCCGGGGGTATTGGCATACCAGTTTTCAAAGTTCTGGCTGTGCTGCTGGGCCAGCTGACCTGCACTGCCTGTTGGACCTCTAAACACCATGGGGCATGTGTACTGCCCGTTGCTCATGCTGTTCATTTTCGCTGCGGCATTGATAACCTGATCAATCGCTACCAGCGAGAAGTTGAAGGTCATAAATTCGCAAATGGGGCGCAATCCGTTAGCGGCAGCACCAACAGCAATGCCGGCAAATCCAAGCTCTGCAATGGGAGTGTCTATTACACGTTTGGCTCCAAATTCGGCCAGCATGCCCTGGCTTACTTTGTAGGCACCATTATACTCGGCAACTTCTTCACCCAGTAAAAACACACGCTCGTCGCGGCGCATTTCTTCGGTCATGGCCTCACGCAAGGCTTCTCTGAACTGAATTTCTCTCATGGTTATTAAAAAGAATACTGAAAAACGACCGCAAGGTTGTATTTCTGAGGTGCAAAAATAACGATTTTCCCTTGCACGATTTCAGGGGATTTTATAATATTCCGATTTAGGCAATTCTTTTGCTGATAACGGCCTCTATGGCCTCCTGCATCTGCCTTGGAGACATTTTTCTCCATTGAAAGGCATCGAGGTCGCCGCCAAAATTGATGTAGTAATCGATTTTGGTTTTGCGGAATTCATCCAGTACATGATCCCTAAAATTAACAAAAGCAATCCAGCCGTCTTCTATATCCTGAAACCACTCTTCGTAATAACTGTCGTCGCTGGCATGAAAATTCAATACGTTTTCGCCAATGAGAATAAACTTCTGTATGCCCTGATCACCCATTATTTCCAGCACTTCACGTTTTAACATCATAATATCGTTGTACAGTGCATCATTCCATTCGCCCAGCATTTCCAAAATGGCAAAACCGTCATGGTAATCAACATACAGGATTTTCAGATACAAGGTGTTGGAGCCAAAGAAATCCCACTGTGGATGGATGAGATAATTATAAATCGCATGGGTAAAGGTGAATTCGCTGTATTCCCGGCCATAAAAAGGCGATTGCTCGTCTTCTGAGGCGTTGTAGAGGTGCAACCAGTTGTAATATGGCTCTATATCGTGCACGATGCAAAAATAATTCGCTTTGCAGCAAAGCGTACCCGACAAATGCCGAAATCAGCGGTTTTTTTTCACAATGGCGTTTTCTTCTTTTTCTTCTTTTTCTTTGTTGAATTGAAACGTGCTTTCCTTGGTAACTTGTTTTTGCTGCAGGCCCTGAATTGGCTCATCAAACCGGTGTGGATTTTTTTCATTGAGGCTTCGGTGCAGAATAATCTGGGTGATGCCCTGTATGGTAAGTATTATGGAATATTTATACTGGCACTGCTTTTTAATATCCTGCTGGATTTTGGACTGAACAATTATATTGCTTCGCGTGTGTCCTCCAATCCCAATCATGCTGTTCCACAGGGATTATTCAAGTTGAGAATGTTGCTGGCATTGGGTTATGTGTTGATAACTGCTATTTTTGGACTTGCACAGCAAATGGATGTGCTGTTTTTAGGTTTGGTCATTCTCAATCAGGTGCTGGCCGGTTTTACCTTGTATTTTAGGGCCATTCTGCAGGGCCGACACCTCTTTAAAACCGACAGTATTGCCTCTGTGGCAGATCGTCTGGTGGCTGTTGCGCTGCTTGCATGGCTCATCGCAGGCAGAGGTCTTAGCGGAGAAGAGGGGCTAATGTATTTTCTGCTGGCACAAACGGCTGGCTATGCGGTTTCCCTGTTGTTTTCATGGTATTATTCCCGAAATGGTGTTTCATTGCAGACCGAAGTGCCTTCATCGGTGGGTTTTTCCCTGCTTTCCTCCATGCGCTGGTTTGCTTTGCTGTCGCTCTGTATGGCCGTTTTTACCCGTGTTGACACACAGATGCTCCGTTATCTATCACCAGACGGGGATGCTGAAGTGGGGCAGTATGCGCGCAGTTTTCGTTTTCTGGATGCTGCGTTGATTTTTAGTTCGTTGATTAGTTCGCAGTTATTGCCGCTGTTTAGTCGCATGATTAGCCGCCAGGAGCCCACAGACGGGCTGATGTGGCTGAATGTGAGGATTGTGCTGTTTGTGGCCTTGCCGCTGCTGTTTAGCGGAATATTCTTTGCCTCACCGCTGCTGGCATTGTTTTACGACGGACCCGGCAAGGTGGGCTTTACAGCAGCGGATATGGTTATTTTTGGCAGACTGATGTCATGTTTTTTGCCCATGGCGCTGGTGCATGTATTTGGCACCTGGATCACGGCTGCCGGTGAGTTGAAAAAACTGGCCACGCTGGCCATTTTCTGTGTGCTCGTAAATGCCGGTTTTAATGTGTGGCTGATTCCTGCACAAGGCCCTGCCGGTGCAGCCCTGGCAAGTTTGATTACGCAGGCGTTTTTTGTGCTGATTTGTATTTACTGGGTAGTTCAGCACAAAGGTTTTCAGCTGAAACAATTTAGGTTCATATATCTGCTGCTTTGCACCATGGCGGCGCATTCCATTTTTTCGGTAATTTCAAAAAACCTGGCAGACCTGAACGGCTTCTTGCTTTCCTGCGGCCTCTGGGCGTTTACGGGCATGTTTTTGTTTGTGCCCGAGTGGAAAAAGTGGCTGGACAGGGGTAAAGCCGGGCAATAAATTAATTAAGCATACAGCGGATACTTTGCCATGAGTGCATGTACCCGGTTTTTCACGCTGTTCAGTACCTCCGTGTTTTCCGTGTTCATCAGGGCTTCGTCAATCAGCGCGGCAATGGTATCCATGTCGGCCTCATTAAGTCCGCGGGTGGTAACAGCCGAAGTGCCCAGGCGAATGCCTGAGGTAACAAACGGGCTGCGGGTTTCAAACGGAACAGTATTTTTATTCACGGTGATGTCGCAAAGCCCCAGGGTGTTTTCAGCCAGTTTGCCTGTGAGGTTATCGCCTTTGGGCCTCAGGTCAATGAGCATCAGGTGATTGTCGGTACCCCCGCTGATGACGCTATAACCGCGGCTTACCATGCCTGCGGCCAGAGCGGCTGCGTTTTTCTTCACCTGCTCCTGATACTGTTTGAACTCGGGTTGCAGCGCTTCACCGAAGGCGATGGCTTTGGCGGCAATCACATGTTCCAGTGGTCCGCCCTGTGTGCCCGGAAATACGGCTCCGTCGAGCAGGGCACTCATCATTTTTACTTCACCTTTGGGTGTGGTTTCACCCCAGGGATTTGGGAAATCGCGGCCCATCATAATGATACCACCGCGTGGCCCCCTCAGCGTTTTATGGGTGGTGCTGGTGGCAATGTGCACGTGTTTCAGCGGATTGTCCAGTAACCCGGCAGCAATGAGTCCTGCAGGATGGGAAATATCCGCCAGTACCAGCGCGCCAATCTCGTCGGCAACCGCGCGGATGCGAGTATAATCCCATTCACGGCTGTAGGAACTGGCGCCGCAGATGATGAGTTTGGGTTTAACCTCTCTGGCTATGCGCTCCAGTGTCTCATAATCTACGTATCCCGTTTCCTGTTTTACCCCATAAAAGTGCGGCTTATACAGTTTTCCTGAGAAATTGACAGGTGAACCATGCGTTAGGTGACCGCCGTGGCTGAGGTCAAAGCCCAGAATGGAATCGCCGGGTTTTAATACCGCCAGCATCACGGCGGCATTGGCTTGTGCGCCGCTGTGCGGCTGAACATTGGCCCATTCGGCCCCAAACAGCTGCTTTAAGCGATCAATGGCGAGCTGCTCCACTTCGTCCACCACTGCACAACCGCCGTAGTAGCGTTTTCCGGGCAAACCTTCTGCATATTTGTTGGTCAGTACCGATCCCATGGCTTCCATCACCTGGGGGCTCACAAAATTCTCGCTGGCAATCAATTCTATGCCTTCCTGCTGACGCTTCAGTTCGCGGTCAATCAGGCCAAAGACAACATCATCACGTTTCATAAATGGTCACGCAATTTAGCTTTAAAAATCATTGAGCCGTGTGACATTTTTTCACAATAACGTGCATAGAAATTGCCCGAAAATCGTGAAATTCGCCACCTTAGTATGAAAATCAACAATGATTTCCTGAAACAGGCGGGTATTTTCCTGCTGTTTCTCATCGGGTTTTGGCTCGTATCCGTAATTTTTTTGTGGCCCGCCACCCAAGGGAAAGCCCTGCAGCAGGGTGATATGCAGCAGGTGCGTCTTATGGTGGATGCAGCGAACAAATACACCGAAACCACCGGCATTAAACCAAACTGGAATGACCGACTGTTTTCGGGTATGCCAGCAAATCTGATTACCGGCATCCCTTCGGGAAATCTGCTCTTAAAGCTGAGGCCCATGGAGTTATTCCAATTGGTAAAAGTGCCTTACAACTTTCTTTTTACAGCCATGCTCAGCATGTTCGTGCTGCTGTTGTCATGCAATGTAAATCGCTGGCTCTCGGCCGCCGGCGCTATTGGTTATGCCTTTATGACATTTTCCATCAGTTCATACGAGGCAGGCCACATAACCAAAGTAATGGCAACCGACGTAATGCCGGGTATGCTCGCAGGTCTGGTACTCATCACCCGCAGACAATACATTCTGGGTGCCGGTGTGCTGGGTATTTTCTTCGCCATGCTGGTGGGCTATTTTCACTATCAAATCGCCTATTACGCCGGTATTGTGGCCGGAGTTTACCTGCTCATAGAAATGATCATGGCATTTAGGGCCAGAGAAGTTAAACATGCAATCATTGCTACCGGACTTTCTGTGGTGATGCTGGGCATGGGAGCGGCCACCAACATCGGCAAAGCCATAGATACCGCCCGCTACAGCGAAGCTACCATGCGTGGTGGAAGTGCCGTGGCCAGTGAAGTGCCCACCAAAGACGGCCCCAAAAACCAGGTGGGCAGGAAAGGGCTCGATATTGAATATGCATTCTCCTGGAGTTACGGCATTGATGAATCAATGACACTGCTGATTCCGGGCTTTATGGGAGGCAGCAGCAATGAAAGGGTGTCCGACAACGAGTACGGAATGGAACGCGAACGCCTGTACCATGGCGAATTGCAGTTTACCTCAGGCCCCATATACATCGGTGCCATTTTTATATTCCTGTTCATTTTAGCCATTGTGGCAGTGTTGCAATACCTAAAATCAGATGCAGTGGAAAGCAAGGATAAAACCGTAGCCATTACCCTGCTGGTGTTCAGCATTGCCACAGTGCTGATTTCACTGATGTTGGGCTGGGGCAGGCATTTTGGCCTGAACGAGTGGTTATTCAATAACCTGCCTTATTACAATAAGTTCCGTACCCCCATGATGGCATTGGTTATCGCCCAGATGGTGATTCCATTTTTCGGGCTATATGGCTTGCAATTGCTACTTTCTGACCGTTTCAGCGATACTGCTAAAAAACAGGTATGGAAAGTGTCTGTCATCGCCATAAGTGCGCTGATGGCGGTAGCTGCCCTCATGTTGTTCTCCGAAGATTTTAAGGGAAGCGAAGACAAGGAGATTATGAATCAGGTGAGGCAGCAGGCCATGCAATCAGGACAGGATGAAGGTACGGCCATTGAAACCGCAACCGACTATGTTAAACAGATTGTAGATATGCGTTCTGGGCTCGCCTGGGGCGATTGGCTGCGCAGCATGCTGCTGATTGCCCTGTCTGTAGCACTGATTTGGTACACTACCTTGAAAAAGCAAAGCCAGATGTTGCTTTGGGCAGGTATGCTTGCCCTCATTTCGTTCGATCTCATGGGCGTGGCCAAACGCTACATGACCGATGACAACTGGCAGGATAAAGAAGAAGAAGTGGCCATTGAGCCCACGGCAAAAGAAGCTCAGCTTATGGCCGGCAATAAGGAGAATCGCAGAATATTTGATTTGCGCTATAATCCTTTCAACGATAATCATCCCGCACCGTTCTTCCGTAACGTGGGTGGCTATCACCCCGCCAAGCTCAGCCGCTATCAGGATATCATCAGTTTTTGTATCACGCCAAATGGCGGTCAGCTTCAGGGCGACTGGATCAATAATAACAACGCACTGGATATGTTGAATTGCGGTTTTGTTCTTTCCCGTTCTCAGGATGGCAGTGGTGAAGAAATTTATGGACGTCCCACTGCCCTAGGCCACGCATGGTTTACACCATCGGTGAAAGAAGTGGCAGCACCCAAAGAAGCACTGCTGGAAATCAATAAGAATGCGGCCAACAGGCAGGTGGTGGTGGAGGCCTCAGAAAAACTGAAGCCAACCTCAAAAACCTATGCCACCGATTCTTTGGATGTTATCAGACAAACCTATTATTCGTTCGATACCCTCAAGTATGAATCAAACTCAAAAGCCAATGGTCTGGCGGTATTCAGCGAGGTGTACTACAACGAAAAAAATGGCAGCTGGAAGGCCTTTATTGACGGCAAGGAAGCCCCGGTTCTGCGGGTTAACTACATCCTCCGCGCTACCGAAGTGCCTGCCGGCAAGCACAATATCGAATTTGTGTTTGCCCCTGCAGACCGAGGTACTTTCAAGGCCATTGAAACCGGCACTTCTGCCACCATGATGCTGCTATTGATA